>NZ_CADBFF010000006.1:0-165282 GCF_902793885.1 uncultured Succiniclasticum sp. | reverse complement strand
AAATAAGGCATAAAAAGAGCCCCCGAGTAGGGGGCTGCCAGTAATAAGAGTGTGATTGTCGGGCCGTTTCGGTGCCCCCTTAAGGGGGCGACCACAGGAGTTAGGCCCTTATAGGGCCTGAGCAAACCACCCGTTCAACGGGTGGTTTTGATTATGCCATTTTTAATTGTTACAGGCCTTTCTCTGTACTTACAGTATCGCTATGCAGGTAATGCAGTAAGCGCGGCCTTGTGTATTCGCATTCCTTATGCAATGTGTCCTTTGGCTTTAATCACTTCGATGACTTCGTCCACGTATTTCTCGCAGACTTCATCGCTTTCCGCTTCCACCATGACACGGATGACCGGTTCGGTGCCGCTTTCCCGTACCAGGATACGGCCGGTATCTCCAAGGGCTTCCGCCACTTTGGCAACGGCTGCCTGTACGTCCGGGTCGTTCTGTGCGTCCGGTTTGCTCTTTACTTTCACGTTCTTCAGCACCTGCGGATAGAAAACAACAGGCGCCGCCAGCACGCTCATGGGTTTTTCCTTGGCCAGCATAACTTCCATCAGCTTCAGGGAAGTGAGGATGCCGTCGCCGGTGGTGGCGTATTTGATGAAGATGGTGTGGCCGGACTGTTCACCGCCGATGCGGTTGCCGGTATTTACCATGTTTTCATATACGTATTTATCGCCGACTTTGGTCTTTTCATATTCGATACCTACTTTATCCAGTGCTTTGTACAGACCGAAGTTGGACATGATGGTGGTAACCACTTTGTTGTTCAGCAGCTTGCCCCGTTCTTTCATGTACAGACCATAGATGTACAGGGTGTGGTCGCCGGTGACCACGTTGCCCTTTTCATCTACGCACAGGCAACGGTCCGCGTCGCCGTCGTAAGCAAAGCCGATGTCCAGCTTGTTGTCCACTACAAACTTCTGCAGGTGTTCGATATGGGTGCTGCCGCAGTCCGTGTTGATATTGCAGCCGTCCGGCTGGTTGTTGATCACATAGACCTTGGCGCCCAAAGCGTCAAACACCGCTTTGGCAATCTGCCAGGAGGCGCCGTTGGCTACGTCCAGGCCGACCTTCACATTCTTGAAGCTGAATTTGGACAGGGAGATCAAATAGCCGATGTACCGGTTGCGGCCTGCCACATAATCCACCGTACGGCCGATGGCAGCCCGTTCCGCCATGGGAACGTCGATTTTTCCGTCAATATAGTCTTCTACTTTCAGGATGGTTTCTTCGTCCATCTTTTCGCCGTTGCTGTTCAGCAGTTTGATGCCGTTATCATAGAACGGGTTGTGAGAAGCAGAAATCATGATGCCGCAGTCAAAATCATCCACCCGGGTGATGTAAGCTACGGAAGGCGTGGTCGTCACATGCATGATGTAGGCATCCGCGCCGGACGCCACCAGGCCCGTGCAAAGGGCCGATTCGAACATGTACGAGCTGCGACGGGTGTCTTTGCCGATGACAACTTTTGCTTTTTTGCCCAGCCGGGCGCCGTAGTACCAGCCCAGGAAACGGCCGATCTTCACCGCATGCTCAAAGGTCAGGTCTTTGTTGGCTTCGCCGCGGAAGCCATCTGTACCGAAATATTTACCCATCGTTACATTTCCTCCTTATGGATGATTTCTCCGCTGTTCTTCCAGATGGAATCAGCAGGTACAACGCCTCTCACACAGGAGGTGGGATAGACATTGCTGTTCCGGCCGATGACCGTGCCCGGATTCATAACCGCGTTGCAGCCGACTTCCACGTGGTCCCCCAGCATGGCGCCAAACTTCTTGATGCCGGTTTCAATCTGTTCCGTCCCGTTGTGGACGACGACCAGTTTTTTATCTGCCTTTACGTTGCTGGTGATGCTGCCGGCGCCCATGTGGCTGTAATAGCCCAGGATGCTGTCGCCAACATAATTGTAATGGGGAGTCTGTACGTGATCAAATAAAATTACGTTCTTCAGTTCCACGGAGTTGCCCACTACGCAATCCGCACCCACTAATGCGGTGCCGCGGATAAAAGCGCCGTGACGAACTTCCGTGTTGGGCCCGATAATACAGGGCGCACCCAGATACGCGGTGGGGAAGACGGTTGCGGTTTTATGAACCCAGACCTGGGGCTTTACTTCTTCATAGTCGGCGCCCAGAGTAGGGCCCAGCTTCAGGATCAGTTCCTTGATGCCTTTCAGGGCTTCCCAGGGATAGGTGAAGCCTTTCAGGTAATCGGCAGCCAGGGTATGATCCAGATCATACAGATCAGTAATGGTATACATGAATTACAATCTCTCCTTCTTTTCGATATCCAGGAAATATTTGTAGGTGTCTACGGTCAGTTCGCCGCAGGCCGCTTCATCACAGGCGATAATCGCGCCGTTGTGCATCTGCAGGGCGCTGCAGGTCCATTTGTGGGACATGCCGCCTTCTACGGTAGCCGCCAGCGCTCTGGCTTTGTTGTGGCCGTTGATCAGGATTAGCACTTCCTTGGAATCCGTTACGGTGCCAACGCCGACGGACAGCGCCTGGGACGGAACCTTTTCCGGATCGTTGCCGAAGAAACGGGAATTGACAATACGGGTATCCGTGGTCAGGTTCCGCAGGCCGGTACGGGAAGCCAGGCTGGTGAAGGGCTCGTTGAACGCAATGTGGCCGTCTACGCCGATGCCGCCCATGAACAGGTCGATGCCGCCGTAGGAAGCGATCTTGGCTTCGTAATCCGCGCATTCCTTCACCGGATCTTTGGTCATACCGTTGAGGATGTTGATGTTCTCCGGTTTCATGTCCACCAGGTGATTAAAGAAATTGTCGTGCATGAAGTACCAGTAGGACTGATCATGTTCGTGGGGCAGGCCCAGGTATTCGTCCATGTTGAAGGTTACCACGTTGGCGAAGCTCAGTTCCCCGGCCTTGTTCATGCGGGCCAGTTCCTTATACACGCCAATCGGGGAAGACCCGGTGGGCAGACCCAGTACGAACGGACGATCCTTTTCGGGACCTGCGTTATGGGCTTTAATACGGTTTGCGATATAGTTGGCGGCCCAAAGGCACATTTTTTCATAATTATCCTGAATAACGACTCTCATTATTTCATTCTCCTTTTGTCTTTTTACAGTTTTCTGATTTTGTAACTTCTTTCAGTGATAAGAGAACCTCTGTTACGGTTTTAATTCCGCTTTTTGCTTTCCCTTTCACGATGCACTGTGCACCGTGGCAGCATCCGCCGAGTCTTTCGACAACTGCCAATCCTCGTCACCCGTTCAGGGCCTGGCGCTATAGAACCTCCTGCTTATCCTCCCCGGTCAGAGATTCCATTTACTTTTGGGGTACCTTATTGACGTATCTCCGTCTGAAACGTTGCAAAGTGTTTTAACGCAATATGTTGGTTGAACCTTTACAAACCACTCCTAATTATAGTAGGAAATTGCGATGGCGTCAATAAAAAATTGGGATTTGTCCTCACAAGTATGCGGACAAAATCGGAGCATTACACTCCGGTCCCGTCAAAGCAGGGGATGAATTCTCCGCAGGCTGATTCTTCTTCCTGCACGAACCCGTCTTCGATACCGCTGTCGAAGAGATAATCTTCCACTTCTTTATATTCTTCCGGCGTAACCTTCCGGTTCAGTTCCGGGTATTCGTTGGCACGGCCGCAGGGTACATACTGGTGCATGAGGCTGAACATCACATCCCCGGGCTTAAAGGTCTGCGCCACCCAGTCAATGACGCGTTTCGTATTTTCCAGATATCCGGGCAGTACCAGGTGGCGGATGATGACGCCACTCTGCATGATGCCGTCTGCGTCCAGCCTGTAGGGGCCGACCTGCCGGAACATTTCCAGAATGGCTTTCCGGCTGATGTTCCAGTAATCGTAGGCATTGCTGTATTTCAGCGCCAGCGTATCGTCGCTGTATTTCAGATCCGGCAGCCAGATCTGTACCTTGCCTTCGAATTTCAGCAGCGTGTCTGTGGCTTCAAAGCCGCTGGTGTTGTATACCACGGGCACCGGCAGCTTCTCGTCCAGGCTTTGCAGAATGGAATAGGCGAAGTGGGTAGGGGTGACTAAGTCAATATTGTGTACACCCTTGTCAATCAGTTCGTGATAGATTTCTTTCAACCTTGGCACGGAGATTTCCTTTCCTTTGTTCAGGCAGCTGATCTCGTAATTCTGACAGTAACAACAGTGCAGATTGCAGCCGGTGAAGAACACGGTTCCGGCGCCTTTTGTGCCGCTGAGGCAGGGCTCTTCCCACATATGGACACCGGCCCGGGACACTACCGGTAAAATCCCGACGCCGCAGCAGCCGAACATGCCGTCGGTATCGTGGATGCTTTCGGGGCGGTCAACGCCGCAGCGGTGAGGGCAAACGTAACATAACATGGCAGAGGGCTTCCTTTCTATGTTTTTGGTTCTTGATTATACTGTAAATCCGATAACATCTCATTGTGTTTTACTACTTGCATTATATATATTTTATCACAGAAAGGCTGATGCTGCAGAAAATGTTCCGGCTCGTTGACAAGTTCCGATTATAAAGGATATAATAAAGCACAGAAAGGTCATGTGACTGACGGAAGTGGATTCACCACATGGAGCATGACTGTGAATGCCGACCGTCTGGGCGAAAGCACAGGACTGGCCGGCTTTTGCTTTTATAGCAGCGAAGTGTTTGACCGGAGCATCCTGTCGAATCAGTCTTTTGTAAAAATTGAATCAGGTTTAAAACAAAACCGCAAGGAGGAACTGCACATGAATGAAATGGCGCTGAAGTATGGCTGCAACCCCAATCAGAAAATCGCGAAAGTGTATATGAAAGACGGGAAGGATCTGCCTTTTACTGTACTGAACGGACGTCCCGGCTTCATCAATCTGCTGGATGCTTTTAACAGCTGGCAGCTGGTAAAAGAATTGAAAGAAGCGACGGGTTTACCTGCTGCGGCTTCCTTTAAACACGTCAGCCCGGCTGGCGCCGCAGTGGCCACAGAGCTGAGCGACACCCTGAAGAAGATTTATTTTGTAGACGACCTGAAACTGACACCCATTGCATCCGCCTACGCTGCCGCCCGCGGGGCGGACCGTATGTCTTCCTACGGTGACTTCGCTGCTCTGTCCGATATCTGTGACAAAGAAACGGCACTGTTGCTGAAACGGGAAGTTTCCGACGGGGTCATTGCCCCCGGTTATACGGAAGAAGCCCTGGAGATCCTGAAAAGCAAACGGAAAGGCACTTATCTTGTAATGCAGATGGATGCGGATTATGTGCCGGAGGAACAGGAGACCAAGCAGGTTTTCGGTATTTCCTTTGAACAGAGCCGCAACAACGCAAAGATTACGGCAGACCTGCTGGCAGAGCGTCCTACCAAGAACAAAGATATTCCCGACGCAGCTGTCCGCGATCTGCTGGTGGCGCTGATTACGCTGAAATACACCCAGTCCAATTCGGTCTGCTATGTAAAAGACGGCATGACCATCGGCGTGGGGGCCGGGCAGCAGTCCCGCATCCACTGTACCCGCCTGGCCGGTAACAAGGCGGACATCTGGTGGCAGCGGCAGAACCCGAAGGTGATGGCCCTGCCCTTTAAGGCGGATATCCGCCGTCCGGACCGGGACAACACCATTGACGTATATATTTCCGATGACTATGAAGACGTGCTGGCGGAGGGTACCTGGCAACTGTTCTTTACGGAAAAGCCGGAACCGCTGACCAGGGAAGAAAAGAAAGCCTGGGCGGCCAAATTGACTGGCGTTGCCTTAGGCAGCGACGCTTTCTTCCCCTTCGGCGACAATATTGAACGGGCCCACCGCAGCGGCGTACAGTATGTGGCGGAAGCCGGCGGCTCTATCCGTGATGACCATGTGATCGAAACGGCAGACAAGTACAATATGGCAGTTTCCTTTACCCATTTACGACTGTTCCATCACTAATGATGAATCACGCATTTTTCCGACAGGATACCGTGGAACTGGCCCGCAAACTGTTGGGCTGTTTGCTGATACACCATACACCCGACGGCGTAGCCGGCGGTATGATTGTAGAAGCAGAAGCCTATGTGGGCGCCATTGATAAAGCATGCCACGCGTACCGGAACCGGAGCGGGAGGACGGAGATCATGTACCACGACGGCGGGTATGCCTATGTGTACCTGATTTACGGTATGCATCACTGTTTTAATGCGGTGACCGGTCCGGAAGGGGAGGGCAACGCGGTGCTGATCCGCGCCCTGGAACCGGTTATCGGACTTGAACTGATGCAACAACGGCGCCATACGCAGACCGTGCAGCATTTATGCAGCGGGCCGGGGAAGGTGTGTCAGGCATTGGGCATTACCAAAAACGAATACGGACTGGATTTGTGCGCGGCGGACAGCCCGCTGCGTCTGATCCGTTACCGGTATATTCCGGATGCGCAGATCGTTGCAACGCCCCGCATCAACGTAGCCTACGCGGAAGAAGCCGCGGCCTGGCCCTGGCGGTTTTACGTGAAAGATAATCTGTATGTTTCAAAATAAAGAACAACCCTCATTTCGATTCATGTGTGTGAGCCGGAATGAGGGTTTCCTTTTTGTTTTAACGGCCTGGCACAGTGGCAGCTCTCCCGAACAAAGCAATAAAATGAAGGTATGATAAGCTGCTTGGATACAAGACATACAGACTGTCTATATTTATAACAGAGAGCAGGCTGAAAAACCGCACCTCGACTGGAGTTGCAAAAAAAGTTCGGTCACTGAAGTGACCGAATAGGGGAATCTGGGTTTATTCAAGCAGTAATGTTCTGCCGTTTTTCAGTGTGACTCCGCGGGAAAGGGCGTCTTCACATTCTGTATTGCCGATGTATCCGTATTTCAGCATTTCTTTCAATACCAGCCGCACCCGTTTGGCGCAGCCGGCCGGATTTTCGTAAGGGTTCAGGGCGCTGGGGGCGTAAGGCATGGCGGCCAGCATGGCGCTTTCGGGGAGTGTCAGCCTGGCCGGTTCTTTGCCGAAATATTTCTTTGCAGCGTCCCGGATTCCATAAGCGCCGGCGCCGAAATAGGTGGTATTGAAATAGATTTCCAAAATCTCATCTTTGGAATATTTCTGTTCCACCCGTGTGGCCAAAATAGCTTCTTCCGCTTTCCGGGTGAAGGTCTGCTCGCTGCTAAGGAATACGTTCTTCACCATCTGCTGGGTGAGGGTGCTGCCCCCTTGCTGTACTTCGCCTGCCTTCAGGTTGGCAAAAGCCGCCCGGGCGATACCCACATAATCCAGGGCGCCGTGTTTGTAAAAATCGTGATCTTCTATGGCAAGCAGGGCTTTCCGGGTGTGGTCCGGGATCCTCTGCAAGGATACCCATTCCGGATCGGAACGCAGCGACGTTACCGTTTCTTCCACATGCCAGATGGTGGATACTTTCACTAAAGCGGAATCACCGCCCTGTTTTACCTGTTTTCCCAGTTTGTCGGCTCCTTTGGCGGCAGAATCCGCCAGCTTTCCGGCCTTATCCGGCAACGCAGCACCATCCAGTGCTTTCCCTGCGGATTTTGCCGCGTCACCGACCTTGTCAGTCACGGCTTTTGCCTGCTGACCGGTCAGGTCGATGATGTTTTCTATTTTAGGATTCTTTTTAAAGTCATCCGCCGCCTGACTTATCGGTTTGGGAATCTCTGGCTGCGGACCTAACATACTCCAGCCGATAAAGAGCAGAATGAAGAGGACCGTCAGCCCTACTATCTGCGGAAGACGGCTTTTCTTATGTTTCTTCTTGCGCATGGTATCTCCTTGCTTCTGTTATTAACACTATTGTATCAAGCCGGAAAGCATTTGGCAAAGCCACTTTGTGAAATTTTTACTATTAAAATGTAAAAGAATATGGTAAAATACTAAATTATAGCAGTTCGATTCTTAATTCCATACAGATGAGAGGGGTTATCATGAAATTAAAGCATAAGGATTTGTTGTGCATCCACGATTTATCGACAGAGGAAGTGCTGCTGATTCTGGACGTGGCGAAAAAGCTGAAAAAGATGCAGAAGCTGGGAGTTCCTCATGAATTCTGCAAGGGCAAGACCCTGGCCATGATGTTTTCCAAAGCATCCACCCGTACCCGTGTTTCTTTTGAGACGGGCTTCCATCAGCTGGGCGGGCACGCGATTTACCTGAACGACCGGGATTCCCAGATCGGCCGCGGCGAACCGATCCGTGATACTGCCCGGGTACTGTCCCGTATGGTGGACGGCATCATGATCCGTACGTTTTCCCATGATTCCGTTATCGAATTGGCAGAATATGCTTCCATTCCCGTCATCAACGGGCTGACGGACCTGCTGCATCCCTGTCAGGCCCTGACGGATCTGCTGACCATTGAAGAACAGCTGGGCTCTTTAAAAGGCCGTAAGCTGGTGTATGTAGGGGACGGCAATAATATGGCCCATTCCCTGATGTACGCCTGCGCCAAAGTCGGCATGGATATGGTCTGTGCCAGCCCGAAAGGTTACCAGCCGGATCCGATGGTTTTGAAACAGGCGCAGGAAGACGCGGCGCAGACGGGGTGTACCATTTCCGTGGAAGAAGATATTGCCAAAGCAGTCAAAGGCGCTGATGTATTATATACAGATGTCTGGACCAGCATGGGACAGGAAGCGGAACGGGAAATCCGTCTGAAAGCGCTCCACGATTACCAGATCAACAGCGAACTGCTGAAGGCGGCCAACCCCGGGGCTATTGTGCTGCACTGCCTGCCGGCCCACCGGGGCGAGGAGATTACGGAAGAAGTGCTGGAAGGACCGCAGTCCTTTGTGTGGGATCAGGCGGAAAACCGTCTGCATACACAGAAAGCCATTATGGTGCTGCTGATGAGCGACGCGGAACTGTGATGCATATCGTTTCAGCGCAGGCTGCGTCTGGCTTTTTCGGTATTTCAAAGTGCAACAGCACGCGATGCAATGCATGAAATATTTTATAATTATTCAAAAAAAATGAAAAAAATTGCATAAAAACACTTGCATTTTTTTCATTACGTGCTACAATAAGCATGTTAAAACTTTATCCGAAGCAACTGCGACAGGCAGGGCTATGCAGGAAAACACTATTACGACAAGGGAGGCCCTTTAAAATGGCAAAAGTAAAAAAGGAAGACATCAAAAAAGTTGTATTAGCATACAGCGGCGGTCTGGATACCTCCGTTATCATCCCCTGGTTAAAGGAGAATTATAACAACTGCGAGATCATCGCGGTCTGCGCTGACCTGGGTCAGGGCGACGAACTGGCTCCGGTGCATGACAAGGCTATCAAATCCGGCGCCAGCAAATGCTACATTCTGGATCTGAAAGAAGACTTCATCGCCAATTATGTATGGCCCTGCGTAAAGGCCGGCGCCGTATATGAAAAGAAATATCTGCTGGGGACGTCCTTTGCCCGTCCGCTGATCGCTAAGCACCTGGTGGACATTGCCCACAAGGAAGGCGCCGATGCGGTGGCTCACGGCGCTACCGGCAAGGGCAACGATCAGGTACGTTTTGAACTGACCGTAAAATCGCTGGATCCGGATCTGGCCATCATCGCGCCCTGGCGTGAATGGGAACTGCGTTCCCGCGATCAGGAAATCGATTACGCGGCAGCTCATAACATTCCCATTCCCGTATCCCATGAAGACGACTATTCCATGGACCGCAATATGTGGCATCTCTCCCATGAAGGTTCCGATCTGGAAGATCCCTGGAACGCGCCTCAGGCGAAGATGTTCCGGGTAACCTGCACGCCGGAGACCGCGCCGGACAAACCGGAAATGATCGAGCTGGAATTTGAGCAGGGCGTTCCGGTATCCGTAAACGGGAAAAAGATGAGCCCGGCCCAGCTGGTGGAAACCCTGAATGCCATCGGCATCCGCAACGGCGTAGGCATCAGCGATATCGTGGAAAACCGTCTGGTGGGCATGAAGAGCCGCGGTGTGTATGAAACCCCGGCGGGCGCCATCATCTACTATGCCCACAATGAACTGGAAAACCTGTGCCTGGACCGGGATACCTATCATTACAAAGAAGGCCTGGCCATCAAATATGCGGAACTGGTGTATGACGGAAAATGGTTCTGCGCGCTGCGGGAAGCTTTGGAAGCTTTCGTTAATGAAACCCAGAAGACCGTTACCGGTACGGTACGTCTGAAACTGTATAAAGGCAACATCATCAGCGCCGGCGCCAAATCCCCGTATTCCCTGTACAGCAAGGAATATGTGACCTTCGGCGAAGACGAAGTGTATGATCAGAGCGACGCAACCGGTTTCATCAATCTGTTCGGCCTGCCGTTAGCCGTACGGGCCATGATGAAGAAAGGCACGTTAAAATAATGGCCAAATTGTGGGGCGGTCGGTTCAGTAAGAATACGAACGAATTAGTGGACGCATTCAATGCGTCCATTAATTATGATAAGCGTTTGTATCAGGAGGATATCCGGGGCAGTATGGCCCATGCCAGGATGCTGGTAAAATGCGGCATTATTCCGGAGGCAGACGGAACGAAGATCGTGGCGGGACTGCAGGATATTCTGAAAGATATTGAAGCCGGCAACTTTGAATTCAGCGTAGCGCTGGAAGATATCCATATGAACGTGGAAGCGCGCCTGACGGAACGGATCGGGGATGCGGGGGCAAGACTGCATACGGCCCGGAGCCGCAACGACCAGGTGGCGCTGGATATGCATATGTATATGAAGCGGCAGATCGTGGAGGTAGCGGAACTGCTGCTGGAGTTTGAAAAAGTGATCCTGGCTGTGGCAAAGCAGCATGACAAGACCCTGATGCCCGGCTATACCCATCTGCAACGGGCCCAGCCTATTACCTTCGCCCATCACCTGCTGGCGTATTTTAATATGCTGCAGCGTGACTTCCGCCGTCTGCTGGGCGTGTGGGAGGATGCGGACATTATGCCCCTGGGAGCCGGGGCCATTGCGGGAACCACGTTCCCCATTGACCGGTTCTTTGTAGCGGAGCAGTTAAATTTTAAAAATGTGTATGCAAACAGCATGGATGCGGTCAGCGACCGGGATTATGTGCTGGATTTCCTTTCTTTTGCCTCTGTATTGATGATGCACATGAGCCGCCTGTCCGAAGAGCTGTGCCTGTGGAGCAGTACGGAATTCGGTTTTGTGGAGCTGGACGACGCTTTTGCCACCGGTTCCTCCATGATGCCCCAGAAGAAAAATCCGGATATTTCCGAGCTGGTGCGGGGCAAGACGGGCCGCGTCTACGGCGAGCTGATGGCTATGCTGACTACATTGAAAGGCTTGCCGCTGACGTATAATAAAGATCTGCAGGAAGACAAGGAAGGCCTGTTTGATGCCATTGACACGGTGAAGTTTACGCTTCAGGTCTACAGGGACATGATCGCTACCATGACGGTAAATACTGACCGGATGCGGTGGGCGGTGTCTCACGATTTTTCCAATGCTACGGATCTGGCAGACTATCTGGTCCGGAAAGGGCTGCCGTTCCGCAAGGCCCATGCGGTAGTGGGACAGTGCGTGGCCTATGCCATTAAAGAACACAAATTCCTGCTGGACATGACGCTGGATGAATATAAGCAGTTCTGCGAACTGTTTGAGCCTGACCTGATGGAGGCGCTGGATCCGGAACATTGCGTTAACGCCCGGGTTTCTTACGGAGGCCCCAGCTATGTGGAAAACGACAAGCAGCTGGAGAAAGGCGAAGCGATCCTGAAAGAACAGGAAGAAACGCTGAAGGCATTGCGGGAAAAAATCTGAGAGAGACAAAAGTGAAAATGCCGGCAGAGGAAAAAGACCGGCCGCTATGCAGATGAACGGCTCAGCGTCTCCTTACATAAAGCTGACAAGCTCTTTTGTCTGAAGATTTTCAATTTTTTTGAAGATTTTCAGCAAAAGGGTTTGTTTTTTATGGCGAAATTTACTATAGTTTGTTATAATAAAATGTACAGGTTTATGACAATTCAAATTTTAGCTGTTTATAGAAAGACAGGGTGAATCCATTGCTGGAACAATTTCAGGCATTAGCAAGGACGATAGGTATCCTGGATATAGTCGATACCGGTCTAGTTGCTTTTTTTCTGTACAGAATTTATATCATGCTGAAAAATACCAGGGCTGCGGCATTAGTCAAAGGACTGATGGTGCTGGCCTCTCTGGTTATTGTCAGCAAATGGCTGAATCTGCATGTCATCAACTGGATTCTGGAAAAAGCCATAACCATGATGATGGTTGCGCTGCCCGTGGTTTTCCAGCCGGAACTGCGCCGCGCCCTGGAGCAGATTGGCCGGGGCCGTTTGTTCCGCAAACGGATTGAACTGGATGAAGCGGAATTGAAAGACATGATCGAAACGGTGGCTAACGCTACGGTTATTATGGGACAGCGGAAAATCGGCGCCCTGATCGTCTTTGAACGGGCGGTAGGTTTGGAAGAGAGAATTGAAACCGGTGTTGCCATTGACGGTCTGGTGACGGACAGTCTGTTGCTGAATATTTTTGAAAAGGATACGCCCTTGCATGACGGTGCAGTCATTATCCGGGGCAACCGGATCGTGGCGGCTTCCTGCCTGCTTCCCCTGACTGAGGCCAGAGGGCTGAGTCAGGAACTTGGCACACGGCACCGGGCTGCTATCGGTATTTCGGAACAGTCGGACGCCCTGGTTGTGGTTGTCAGTGAGGAGACGGGCACGGTTTCAGTCACCCGTAATGGTGAGATTTTCCGCTATCTGCGGCGGGAAGATGTGGTAGATATGCTGCAGTCCGCTTTAATGGGGCATCATCGTTTTACGCTTAAACAGTTGGCCCTGGAAAAACTGGATGAATTCCGTAACAGAAAAACGGGGGAAGCAAACGACGCCAGTAAGATTGCAAAACCGGGAGGCAAATCATGATCAACAAGAACGCTGAGAATCGTGATAAATGGTTTGCCCGGTTCATGTGCGTATTCATTGCCTGTTGCCTGTGGATCTATGTGATGAGCGAGCAGAATCCTATCGTGGAAAAGGAGTTCGCGATTCCGCTGGCTTCCCGTAACCTGGCGGAAGGGATGATTGTGTTCAATGTTCCTGAAAAAGTCAGTGTGCGGGTAAGGGGTACACGAACCGCGCTGGCAAATATGCCCGAAAGCGATATTTTTGCTTTTGTGAATTTAAGCAAGCTTTCTGTGGGTACACATACGATCCTGGTCAATGCCCGCTTTGCCAGGGGGGATGTAATACAGGTGACACCGCCTGCAGTCAACCTGTTTATTGATATGAAGAAAGACAAGATTGTGCCTGTTACAGCAGAAATTGTCGGCTCTCCCAATAAAGATTTTGCGGTGGATTCGCACCTGCTCACTCCGTCGGAGGTCAAAGTGGAAGGGGCTGCCACCCGTCTGGAAGCGTTGGATAAGATTTTCGTACCGGTGGATGTGGGCGGCCGCAGCGAAGAATTCACTGTGACGCAGAAACCGCTGGCTGTGGCAAAGGACGGTATGGATATGCAGGATGTGACCATTGATCCCGCCGAAATCATCGTCCGGACAAAACTCAAAAAACGTATCCAGACTGCTACCTTACCGGTCAAGATTGCCTATAAAGGTGAACTGGCAGAAGGACTGAAAGTCACCAGCGCTACGGTCAATCCGTTTAAGGTTACCGTTTCCGGTACGCCTTCGGTGATCGACAACCTGAAAGAACTGGATCTGGAGCCGGTGGAACTGGAAAAGATAACCAAAAATGCCACGGTGCCGGTGAAAATCATATTACCCGAGGGGGTAAGCGCGTCCAGGCAGACCGTTGATGTGGATCTGACGGTGGATGGGACTGGCGCGGAAAAAACAAATGAATAGTATCTGAAACTGCAGAGGAAAGAGATTTGTGAGTTTGCCGGCTGCCTGTGCAACTGGCGGGATAAACAGCTCTTTCCTTTTGAAATTGTAATAATAACGATTGTTTTGAGTAGTAGTGTTACGCGATTTAATCGACGCGTTTTACATGTAGGGCGGATACAGGAGAAATAATACAATGACGCTGATACGGCTGCGGGTCAACGATATACGTGTAAGCCTGCGGAAAGAAAAAACGTTAAAAGAGTGTGTGGCAGACAAACTGGGAGTCAGACAGAACGCATTGCAGAAAGTGCAGGTATTGCACCGGGCCGTGGATGCGCGTCGCAAGAATAACATTGGTTTGCTGTACCACGTAACCGTGGAAGCGGATCTTCCGCAGTCTGTGACCCGGAAAATACTCAGCCGGCCGGGGGTAAGTGAATTTATATCCGCGCAGCCGGAAGCTCCGCAACTGGGAGAAGCGCCTCTGGCAGAACGTCCGGTTATCATCGGCGCCGGACCGGCAGGCCTTGTGGCAGCGTTGGAACTGGCAAAGTACGGATATCGGCCTGTTGTGCTGGAACGGGGGCGGGCCCTGCATAAACGAGTAGAAGATGTAGACCGTTTCTGGCGTACCGGTCAGTTTGATCCCTTGTCCAATGTACAGTTCGGTATGGGAGGGGCAGGTACTTTTTCTGATGGCAAGCTGACCACCCGGGTCAACGATCCGGTAATGGCCGATATTTTGCAGGCTTTTGTCAAAGCCGGAGCCCCTTCGGAAATCCTGACCGAACACAAGCCCCATGTGGGGACGGATAAACTGCGGGCTATGGTGCAGGGACTGGCAGCGGAGATTCAGCGGTGTGGCGGTGAGATCCGGTGTGAGACACAGGCTGTTGACTTTTTAATTAAGAATGACAGACTGACCGGATTACTGCTGAATGATGGAACGACACTGGCGACGGAAACGGTGATTCTGGCCTGCGGCCACAGTGCAAGGGATACCTACAAGGTGCTGGCAATGAAAGGCGTGGGGATGGAAGCAAAAGCCTTTGCCATAGGCGTTCGTGTGGAACATCCCCAGGTGCTGATCGATAAGGCCCAATATGGAGATTTTGCCGGGCACCCGCGGCTGGGCGTGGCGGATTATGCACTGGTTTATCATACGGAGGACAAAAAACGCGTGGCCTATTCTTTCTGTATGTGTCCGGGCGGGCAGGTGGTGGCGGCAGCTTCCGAGGAAGGCGGCGTTGTGGTCAACGGCATGAGCCTGTACCGGCGGGACAGCGGGATTGCCAACAGCGCCCTGGTGGTGAATGTAACCCCTGATGATTTTAGCGCGGATCCGCTGGCGGGGGTCGCGTTCCAGAGAAAGTATGAAGAACTGGCCTTTGTGGCAGGCGGTAAAAACTATGAAGCCCCTGCCCAAAGCGTACAAAGCTTTTTGCAGGGGACACTTCCTACAGTACGGGACGCGCAGAATTACCTGGCAGAGTCAGCCATGCGTTATCGGGATGACAGTCACCCGGAAAAAAACGATGCGTCCTTATCCGTCGCGCTGCCCAGCTACCGCCCCGGTGTAAGGCCGGCTGCGTTGGAATCCGTTCTGCCTCCTTATGTGAGTGACACATTAAAGCAGGGGATACAGTATTTCGGCCGCAGGATCCAGGGCTTTGACGGCCCGTCAGGTATCCTGACGGGAGTGGAAACCCGGACTTCGGCGCCGTTGCGGATTGTGCGCGGAGCAGATTATCAGAGCGTGACCCATGCGGGCCTTTATCCTTGCGGAGAGGGCTGCGGATACGCAGGAGGTATTATGAGCGCGGCGCTGGACGGTTACCATGTGGCCCGGACGATTATGAAACGGTATAAACCCTTTTAAGAAGTCAGGAACAAAAGAACTGATGCCTGAATGATCAGCGCATCAGCCTGAAAAGGTGAGCAGAAAATAAAACGAGTTGTAACAACGGCTTATGGAAGCATTGTTACAACTCTTCTTTTTTGCTTTCGTATTCCCTGAGCAGGCTGCGGTAAAGCGCCCAGGCTGAGTAGCAGTCCGCCAGGGCCCGGTGTTCTCCTTCTGCCTGAAGATTATAATACTTCATCAGCGCGTCCAGACCGAATTTCCCTCCTGTCTGGGTAGGAAGCAGGCGTTTGGCGATGCGTTCCGTGTCCAGAAATCTGGGCAGGAAAAGATCCTTGCGGTGAAACCGGCGGCAGGCCATGTTGATATTCATGATGTCGTTATAGCCGATGTCGTGGCCTAACACGATACTGTCGCCAACAAACGCGAAAAATTCATCCAGTACATCTGACAGCTTTGGTTTGTCTGCCAGCATATCTTCTGTGATTCCGGTTATGGCGACCACTCGTCTGTTCAGTTTGGTGATAGGCTTTACCAACTGCTGGTAAATATCCAAAATGTCACCGGACGCAGAGACCCGGATCGCGGCAATTTCGGTGATGTCCTCTTCCAGAAAGCCGGCGCCTTCCAGATCGAACACAACGAAACTGCAACGGCAGGGATTGGGAATCTCATTTTTGTTGACCCGGTTCTGCACCTGTCTGCGCCAGTTTTGCCGCCGCTTTTTGGCCAGCGCAAGCTGTTTCTGTCTGGGCGTCAAAGCGACTGCTTGTTTTTGTCGGGGTGTGATTGCATCTTCTTTCATATTTCCATCCTGATTGTAAAATAGAACTGCAACCATTATACCATATCTGACAGATGGTTCCAAATGAAATATTCCGTCCGATAGCAATTGGTTTTATAAAACGCTGGAAATTACGCTGAATTTATCTTAGAAACTGGAAAAAGAGAAGAATATAGAGTATAATTATATAAAACGGCAGTAATAATATTATCCTGGATTATTAACCTTATGTTTATTTACGAGGTCAGGTCAGATGTCACGGCGCGGCGTATTGTATCAGGCGGTCATTTTAATAAGCTTTCTTTTATCTTTGTGCCTGCTTCCGGTAATGGCGGAGGCAGAGCATCACCGGTCTTTGTTTGCGTCTTATAAGGAGACGCTGTTTCACAGCGGGAACGGCATGCTGTCCGATGAGGCAAACGCCATTGCCCAGAGTCATGACGGCTATTTGTGGATTGGAAGTTATGCGGGGTTGATGCGGTATAATGGTCAGTCCTTTCAGCAGATGAAGGATGCAAACAACCAGGCGATCGTCCGGGTGAGCTGCCTGTTTGAGGATTCCCGGCAGCGCCTGTGGATTGGTACCGCGGACGAGAGCCTGTATTGCTATGAAAACGGGCTGATCCGTAAAAAAGAAGAAATTACTGCCACCAACCAGAAAGCCATTGCGGAAGACCGGGAGGGCAGGATCTATGTGGCTGCCGCCAACGGTGTGGCCGTCTATAATGAAAAGGCCAGGACGCTTCAGCGTTGGATCGACGATCCGCGGCTGCAGCATCATATGGTTGTTTCCCTGGCGACGGAAGACATCGGAAGGATCTGGGGGGTAACCTATGACGGCGATGTATTCCTGCTGGATGATCAGCGGGTAATCGCATACTTTGACAAGCGTTATTTTAACGGATACTATCCCAATCATGTTTTTTGTGACAAGGATGGCATCATCTATCTGGCAACGACGGGCAATGCGATTCTTCGCCTGGATACGTATGTCAATCAATATACAGACGGGGAAGATCTGCGGATTCGGACATTTGCCACCGGAGAGCTTGAAGACCACCGTGGTCTGTGTCAGGATCAGGCCGGGCGTCTTTTAGTCTGTGCCCGTAACGGACTGGGCTATTTTGATCGGGACATGGTATTCCATAAGGTTGAGGGAGGGCTGTTTGAATCTTCTGTGGAACAAATCATGCAGGATAATTATGGCGGTTACTGGCTGGCGTCTTCCAACAGCGGCGCGCTGCATATTGCCCGGACCCGCTTTACGGATATTTCCGCTATGGCGATGCTGCCGGAGGTTACCTATAATGCAGTGATAAAATATCAGGGCCAGCTGTATCTGGGGGCGAATAACGGTCTGCATATCCTTGACAGCCAGTACAACGTGATCCACAACCCTCTGACCCGGATGCTGCGGGGGACGCGGGTACGTTATTTTGCGGAAGATACAAATGGAAATCTCTGGATTGCCACGTATCGCAGGTTCGGATTACTGCGTTATAAAGACGGGCAATGGCAGAAGTGGAGCGTTGCGGAAGGCATGCCTACCAACAAGATCCGTACGCTGCTGGTGCGCAAAAACGGGGATATTGCGGTAGGAACCGGAGACGGTCTTGTTATTATGCGTAATAATGCGATACACCGTATCTATGACCGTGATACCAGTGCGGTGGAAAATGGGGTCATCCTGTCCCTGTGTGAAGATCCCCAGGGCAATCTGTATATTGGCAGCGACGGTGACGGAATCTACAAGCTGGAAAAGGATAATACCGTCCAGGCGATTCCCATGGCAGACGACGGAAACCGGCTGGGATCCGTTATTTCCATGAAATGGGATACCCGACAGAACGGGATGTGGATCAACAATGGCAGGGGCGTTTACCTTATGAAAGATGACATGATCCATAAGGTTGACACAGGTTCCCTGAACGTCAGCAATCTTTTGGAAGTGGTGCCTTCCGCAGATCATCTGATGGAGGAACGTCTGTATCTGTTTTCTTCGCAGACGGCCCAAAGCATGGATGTGGCAGAGTTGTTGAATCCCCATGTGGAAAAGAGCGAGAGGATGAAGTCGTATCATTCCATCTCTTTCGAAAATACGCAGGATTCTTCCCTGACTATGAATGCCTGCCATTACTATGCGCCGGAAGAACAAAAGCTGTACCTGGCCTGTTCCCGGAACGTGCTGACGCTGGATGAACTGAAAAACTGGGAAGGGGCCGCGCAGCCACGGGCGATGATTGACAGTATCCAGATCCGGACGCCGGATGGCAATGTGATCAACGCCTCCTATAATCAGGAGATTATCATCCCGCAGGATTTCAGCCAGCTGGATATTACCTTTGGCGTATTGTCTTTAGCCGGGGTAAACAGCGACCTGTATTATTACATGGAAGGTTACGATACCAAGCTGATACACGTGGAAGGCAAACAGAGCCATGAAATGCACTACTCCACGCTGCCGGGAGGGAAGTACGTGTTCCACGTGCTGGCCAGAGGCCGCGACAATTCCTTCCAGAGCGAAATGTCCGCCTCCTTTAACAAACCCAAAACCCTGGCGGAAGAAACATGGATGCGGGCTCTCATTTTGCTTGTGGGCGGCTGGCTTCTGATCCGGTTTACCTATTTGTATACCAAAAAACGGAATGAGAAGAAACTGGCAGAAGCGGAAGCCAGACGTAAACTGGAAGAAGAATTTACAGAGCGTACCATCCTGATGATGTCCAATACCATTGACGCCAGAGATCAGGATACCAACGGCCATTCCCGCCGGGTGGCCCAGTATACGGTAGAGATTGGAAAACAGGAAGGGCTGCCTGTTGATGAATTAAGAGAGTTGTACTATGCGGCCTTACTGCACGACATTGGCAAAATAGCCATTCCGGATAATATTTTGAATAAACCCAGCAAACTGACCGATGAAGAATATGGAGTGATTAAGAGTCACACCAGCCGGGGTGCGAATATTCTGAACCAGATGAAAAATCAGCGGCTGGCTGACGGGGCCCACTATCATCACGAACGGTATGACGGCAGGGGCTATCCGGAAAAACTGGCCGGGGAAGCAATTCCGCCTTACGGACGTATGATTGCCGTGGCCGACGTGGTAGACGCCATGTACTCGAAGCGGGTGTATAAATCAGGTATCACTATGGATGTTGTCATTGCAGAACTGAAACGTTGTGCCGGCACGCAGTTGGATCCCCGGTATGTGGAAGATATGGTACATATCCTGGAGAACGGTTTTGTTGCGGATGAGAACCGGGAAACAATGTTTGATAATGAGTAAGGAAGAGAAAAGTGTAATGAAAAAGACAGGGATTGTTTATCAGCTTGTTGCTTTTTGCTGTTGCCTGCTGAGTTTTTGCTTTGCGGGCCGGGCACTGGCGGTAGAAAATCAGCGTTCCATGTTTGCTGCTTACAAGCAAACACAGTATAATTCGGCGAATGGGATGCCTTCCGATGAAGCGAATACCATTACCCAGACCCGGGACGGATATTTGTGGATCGGCAGTTATTCCGGCCTGATGCGTTTTAACGGTCAGGTCTTTCAAACGATGAAGGATGTTGACGACCAGATCATTTCCCGGGTTCGCTGTCTGTATGAAGATTCCAAACACCGGTTGTGGATCGGAACTACAAACGATGGAGCGTATTGCTACGAGAACGGTCTGATCCGCCAGACCGACAGTATCCGTGCCACCAACCAGAGAGCTATTACAGAAGATAAAGAAGGTCGGATTTTAATTGGCGCGGCGGAAGGCGTTGCCATTTATGATGAGCGGCAGGCTGAACCGTTATCCTGGATCGAAGATCCCCGCCTGAAGAATCATATGACGGTTTCTCTTACGGAGGATCTGGAAGGAAGAGTCTGGGGCGTTACGTATGACGGGGATGTGTTTGTCCTGAAGGATGCCAGGATTGCTGCGTACTTTCCCAAAACGGGATTTAAGGGACAATCGCCGAAACATGTTTTTTGTGATATAAACGGCGTTGTGTATCTGGCAACATCCGGTAATACGGTCATGCGTGTGGAAGACTCTTCAGATGCGGCATTTTTATCTGAAAACCTGAAAGTTACTGCGTTTAGCACCGGCAAAATCGAGAATCACAGTTCCCTGTATATGGATCATGAAGGGAAACTGATGGTCTGTGCTAACAACGGGTTCGGTTTTTTTGATAAGAGTATGCAATTCCATGAAGCGGAAGGCGGACTGTTCAATTCTTCCATTGAAAAGATTATTCAGGATTATCACGGGAACTACTGGCTGGCCTCTTCCCGTTCCGGCGTGCTGAACATTGCACGCAGCCGGTTTACAGATGTATCGGGAATGGCTATGGCTCCCAAGGATGTATATAATGCGGTCATTAAATACCGCGGCGACCTGTATATGGGAGCGGACAACGGTCTGTACGTGATGGATGCGCAGCAGAAGCTGATATCCAATCCGTTAACGGAGCTGTTAAAAGGAATCCGTATCCGTTACTTTGCGAAAGACCGGGAGGATGCCCTGTGGATCGCTGCTTATAATAAGTACGGGCTGATTCGGTATAAAGACGGGCAGTGGAAGAACTGGACAAGAAAGGATGGCCTGCCTTCTGATAAAGTGCGTTCCCTGCTGGCTCTTCGCAACGGTGATATGGCTGTGGGTACCGGGAACGGACTCGTCATCATGCACGACGGCGCAATCCATAAGACCTATACCCGTTCAACGCACCGGGAAATGGCCAATGGCGTCATTCTTTGCCTGTGTGAAGATCCGGACGGCAACCTTTACGCCGGCAGTGACGGATCCGGCGTCTATAAAATCAGGACAGACGGTACGGTCAGGGCACTGCCTTTGGCGAAGAATGGCGATAACCTCGGCTCCATCCTGTCCATGGAATGGGATGAGAAACGAAACGGCATGTGGATCGGCAACGGCAATCATGTTTACTTCATGCAGGGAGAAGATGTAGTAAAAATTAACACGGGCAAGCTGAATTCGGTAAATCTGTTTAAAATCGTGCCCTACGGCGACAGGCTTTCCATGTTTTCTTCACAGATGATTCAGAGCGTGAATATCGCTGATTTGCTGGATCCCAACGTGGAAAAAACAGAACGGATGAAGTCGTACAGCTCCACACGGTATGATAACACACTGAACTCTTCCCTTACTGTTAACGCCTGTCATTACTATGACCCGGAAGAGCAAAAGGTTTATCTGGCCTGCTCCCGCAATGTGTTGGCGATGGATTTGAATTATAATGTCAGAAACTATGTAATTCCGTATGCGGTCATCGACAGCATCCAGATCCATATGCCTGACGGCAGCGCAGCCTATTATCCAACCAATAGTGATATTGAAATTCCGCAGGACTTTACCCAGCTGGATATCAAGTTCAGTATCCTTTCCTTTATCAATTCCCAGAGTGAACTGTATTATTATCTGGAAGGATACAACCGGATGCCGATCCGAAATGAGGGAGGCAATTCCCATATCACCCGTTACTCCACGCTGCCGGGCGGAGATTACACATTTCACGTAATTTCTCAAAGCCGGAACGACCCGTCCAAACGGCATGAAACAAAAATAAAGCTGCACAAAAAGAAGAAGCTGTCTGAAGAAACCTGGGCACAGGTTGTGGGAGCGGTGCTGGCATTGGGTCTTGTGGGCGGTATCGTGTATCTGGTCATGAAGCAGCGCAGTGCAAAGAAGCTGGCGGAGGCGGAAGCAAAACGGAAAATGGAAGAAGAGTTTACAGAGCGGACCATTCTTACGATTTCCAATACTATCGACGCAAAAGACGAATATACCAACGGCCATTCCCGCCGGGTGGCGCAGTACGCGCTGGAAATCGGCAGGATGGAAGGGTTGAACCTGGAAGAGCAACGGGAGCTTTACTATGCGGGGTTGCTCCATGACATTGGTAAGATAGCGATTCCGGACAGTATTCTGAAAGGAAAAACCAAGCTTACGGATGAGGAATATGCTACCATAAAGAGTCACACCAGCCGTGGCGCAGAGATTTTGGCGGAAATGAAGAACCAGAAGCTGGCGGACGGGGCTCACTATCATCATGAGCGGTATGACGGCAAGGGTTATCCGGAACATCTGAACGGCGAGAAGATTCCCATGTACGGACGGATGATCGCTGTCGGCGACGTGGTGGATGCCATGAATTCCAAGCGCACATATAAGGACAGTATAGATATGAGTGTCGTAATTGCGGAATTGAAACGGTGTGCCGGCACACAGCTGGATCCACAATATGCGGCAGACATGGTGAGAATACTGGAAGGCGGCTTTGTGGCTGATGCGGACCGTGATGTAGATTTTGAAGAAGAGGAAGAGTAAGATATAAAAAACGGCGAAACGTTTCTGAGTTGTTCAGTACGTTTCGCCGTTTGATGTTTTGTATAAACAAAAATGAACGTGCTATATATCATGCGGCAGGGAAAGACATGAGCAAAACATCGGGAACGATTGCGATATTCCATGAGATGAAATGTGCCGTCGTGGCGAGACTGTTTGAGGGGCGAAGCCCCGAGTTTCGAAGCCACAGGCACATGAGTCCATGGAATAGCAATCGTGGACGGTTTTGCGATGTCTTTTCCTGGCAGTATGTGATATAAGCATGCAGTTTTCTTTAGTCGTTTACCTTTTCGTCAATATCCTTCTGCATGCGGGCGATGAAGTCGTCCAGTGTCATGGCGCCCAGATCGCCGCCGTGGCGCTGACGTACCGCAACGGTACCGGATTCGGCTTCCTTTTCGCCGACGATCAGCATGAAGGGAACCTTCTGTACCTGGGCTTCCCGGATCTTCTTGCCGATCTTTTCATTGCGGTCGTCCAGCTGGGTGCGATAGCCAAGTTCAAACAGTTTGTCATTGACTTCTTTGGCATAAGCCTGCTGTTTGTCGGTAATGGGCATGACGCGAACCTGGTTGGGAGCCATCCAAACAGGGAAGGAACCTGCAAAGTGTTCGATCAGGATGCCGATGAAACGTTCGATGGAACCGTAAACCACGCGGTGGATCATAACCGGACGGTGTTTCTGTCCGTCTTCCCCGGTGTATTCGCAGTTGAATTTTTCCGGCAGCTGCATATCCAGCTGAATGGTACCGCACTGCCAGGTACGGCCGATGGAGTCCTGCAGATGGAAGTCGATCTTCGGGCCGTAGAAAGCGCCGTCGCCTTCATTGATAATGTAGTCCAGATGGTTGGCTTCCAGCGCTTTGCGCAGGCCTTCCGTGGCCAGTTCCCAGGATGCGTCGTCACCCATGGAATTTTCCGGACGGGTAGACAGTTCCGCATGGTATTTCAGGCCGAACGTGGAGTACACTTCGTTGAACAGTTTGATTACGTTGGTGATTTCCGGCTGGATCTGTTCCGGGGTCATGAAGATATGGGCATCGTCCTGGGTGAAGCAGCGGACACGGAATAACCCGTGCAGCGCGCCGGACAGTTCGTGACGGTGTACCAGGCCCAGTTCCGCGTAACGGAGCGGCAGTTCCTTGTAGGAGTGAGGGCGGGTGTTATAGACCATCATGCCGCCGGGGCAGTTCATGGGTTTGATGGCGTAATCCATGTCGTCGATCTTGGTGAAATACATATTTTCCCGGTAATGATCCCAGTGGCCGGAACGGATCCACAGATCCCGGTTCATGATCATGGGGGTCATAACCTGTTCGTAATGGTATTTGCGATGTACCTGATGCCAGTATTCCAAAATGGCGTTGCGGATGCGCATGCCGTTGGGATGGAAGAAGGGGAAGCCGGGGCCTTCGTCGTGCATGCTGAAGATATCCAGCTCTTTGCCCAGTTTGCGGTGATCTCGCTTTTCTGCTTCTTCCAGCATGTGCAGGTACTCGTCCAGTTCTTCCTTGCTGGGGAAAGCCGTACCGTAGATACGCTGCAGCATTTTATTCTTTTCGTTGCCGCGCCAGTAAGCGCCTGCCAGGCTCATAAGCTTAAAGGCTTTTACCCGTCCGGTGGAAGGGCAGTGGGGCCCGGCGCACAAATCGGTGAAATCACCCTGGGTGTACAGGCTGATAACTGCGTCTTCCGGCAGGTCGTTGATCAGTTCCACTTTATAAATTTCGTTTTCCGCGGCAAAACGGGCCAACGCGTCTTTGCGGGGTACTTCGCTGCGCACCAGCGGAAGGTTCTGCTTCACAATTTTTGCCATTTCCTTTTCAATGGCGGTCAGATCTTCCGGCGTGAAGACATGATCGCTGTCGATGTCATAATAGAACCCGGTGTCGATAGCGGGCCCGATGGCAAACTTCACACCCGGGAACAGGTGCTGGATGGCCTGGGCCATTACATGGGACGCGGTATGGCGGATGGCATGCAGGCCTTCTTTGGTGTCGGGCGTAACAAATTCAACGGCAGCATCTTTTTCAATGGTATCGCTGAGGTCTTTGTTCACTCCGTCCACTACGGCTAACAACGCCTGCTTGCCTAATTTCTGATTTAAGCTTTTGGCAATTTCCAGATAGCTGGTGCCGGCAGCGAACTCTTTGACACTGCCGTCCTTTAACGTAACTTTTACTTCTGACATTTTGCTAATCCTCCTAAACGTAAACGGTAATTTCGCTGAAAACGCAGGATCTCAAACAAAACCGGAACCTTATTTGTTATGGAGTTCGGTCCTTCACAACTTCTGTTTCCGGAAAATAAAAAATCCCCGTTCCCAACATAACACAGGGACGAGGTTAATCGCGGTTCCACCCTCCTTGGCTGCAGCAGTATCTGCAACCCGCTCAAGAACCGATAACGCAGTTTACGCGGCGCTTGCTACTGTGTTTTGTTTCGAAACATTTCACAAGGCAGTTTGAAGGGGGTTCCGTTTTGCGCTGACTTTGCCGCTCTCAGCAGCTGCGGCATTTTCTGTGAAGCAGTATGCAAAACATCGTCCTTCGCATTACTTTTCCATTTTTGTTTATGCGTCAATTATAGCACTTTAAATCCGCGTGTCAAGTTTGAATATCAATATAATGTAATAAAAATCTGAAAGCGCACTATCTTTTTAACCGTGCATGCGGTATAATATTGAAATACGAATCTAATATGGCGCATTATGTATTTAAATAAAATGGGGAGATACAGGGGGCGGTGGCAATTTTGGTACTGGCTCCCAAGGTCAGATTATGAACACATTCAGTTTATTTCGAAGAGTTATCGCAGTTTGCAGTTTCATATTGTGCATGTTTGCCGGAACGGCTGTACAGGCGAAGGAAAAAACAGCGCTTCTGTTTATCCCGTTGGATAACCGTCCGGTCTGCTTTTCCTATCCGGTAAAAGTGATGGAGGCGGCGGGTTATAAAATCTACACTCCGCCGGAAAAACTGCTGGCTACCCGTACCGCGCCGGCTGATACGGAAAAGTTGTGGAAATGGCTGGAGAGCAGGGCGGAAAAAGTAGACGCTGCCGTGATTTCCACAGATGCCCTGATCTACGGAGGACTGGTAGCATCCCGAACGCATTCCATGTCCATGCCCGAGTTAGAGGCGAAGGTCAGACGGTTGCAGAACTTACGTATGGATAAGGATACCCGTTTGTACGGTTTCAGTACCCTGATGCGGACGCCCCGGGAAAGTTACGGCAATGTGGAGCCTGCTTATTATTCCAATGTAGGTCCTGCTATTTTCCGTTATTCCCAGCTTTCCGACAAGTCTGACCTGCACGCGGAAACGCTGTTGGAAGATTTTGAGGTAGGAGCCTTTGAACGCAACCTGGCGAAAGCCCATCTGAAAGACTGGCTGGACCGCCGCAATAAAAATATGGAAATCAATCATCAGCTGGCCATGCTGACGCGGGTTGGGCGGTTTGAGTATTTTGCCATCGGCAAGGACGACAACGCGCCCCTGTCCCATACCCATATGGAAGCCCGCAAGATAACCCTGAATAACGGATACATTTCCGATGAATCCTTCCAGATCCTTCCCGGCGTGGATCAGTTAGGCCTGTTGCTGCTGACCCGGGCTGCCAATGCCTTGTCCAGGAAGTCGCCTACGGTTTACCCGATGTATGTGGAAGGCGTCGGTTCCAAAACCATTCCGCAGTATTCGGATCTGCCTCTGGGGAAATCTGTGCCGGAGCAGGTCGTAGCGGCCGGCGGAAAGATCGTGTACAGCCCTGATGCGGCTGATGTGGTGCTGGCCATCAATACGCCGGCGGACGGAACCATGTACGATTCCACCAACCTGTCCAACTCGTATTATGCTTCTCCGGCAAATAAACGCTACATTGTGAATCTGGGCAAGATGCTGGAACGGGGCGTAAATATTTCTCTGGCTGACGTGGCTTTCTCCAACGGCGGTGATAATGGGTTCATGAATGAAATGTCGCTGCGGGGCTTTACGGAGAAACTGTCGGCCTATAACGGGTGGAATACGGCAGACAATACCGTTGGCTTTGCGATTGCCCAGGGTATGCTGGCGCCGCAAATCGCCAAAGATAAACAGCTGATGCTGATGCGGGAACGCATTCTGGATGACTGGTACTATCAGTCCAATGCCAGACGGATCATTACAGATGAGCTGGAAAAGAATAAAAAAGAAGCATACAAATATACATTGAACGAAATGATGCCTAAGATTAAGAAGCAGGCGATGGATATCATCAGCCGACTGGCCGTGAATTATGATATCACGGCAGGGACGAAGTTTGATGTAGTGTTCCCCTGGAACCGGCTGTTTGAAGTGGATATTGTAAAGCTGAAGCAGGATAAAGGAAATCTGCGTTTCCGCAGCCGTTCTGCCAAAGGATTGCTGCCGGATGTGCCGGTTTATACGAAATAGGCATCCGAAAACCGGTCGGCGTGCAGGCGAATTAATCAGCGTTTCCCTGACTCGTAGCAGTGTTTTAGACGATGCCTTAAGAAGCAGTTAAAGGAGAGTACGAATGTTGGATTCGATTTTTGAACCGGGTGTTACGGGCGTCAGCCCCTTCGCCATCATGCTTTCTCTGTACCTGGCCTATTATGTGCATAACGATGCGCGCAATCACAATAACCCCCGTGCCCTGCTGTGGGCTTTTGCCACGTTTATGGCCTGGATCATTTTCTTACCCTTATATTGGTACAAAAATATGCGGGGGCGAAAGTCATAATAATAACCGCATGCCCTGGATCGGTGTGCGGTATTTTTATCAGGGCGCAACATTTGATATGGTTGCATTATTTTGTGGAGGGGCTTATGGACAAAACAAAGGATACAGAAAAGAAGCTTGATCATTCAGAGCTTAAAGAACCGTTCAGTTACCGTAAACTATTTATTTCTACGTTCCTGATCAGCGCCTTCACCGTGGGGGGAGGCTTTGTGCTCATTCCGCTGATGAAAGCAAAATTTGTGGACGAGTATGGCTGGCTGAAGGAAAACGAAGCGCTGGATCTGGTATCTATCGCCCAGAGCGCGCCGGGGGTAATGGCGGCCAATTCTTCTATTATAATGGGGTATCGAATGGGCGGTTTTCTGGGAAGTGTTACTGCGTTGCTGGCGACGATCCTTCCGCCGCTGATCACCCTGACCATCATTTCATTTTTTTATGATGCTTTTGCTTCCAATCCCTATGTGCGGATGTTTTTGAAAGGGATGCAGTGCGGCGTGACGGCCATACTGATCAAGGTGGTTTTTGATCTGGTGGTCAAGCAGGTGAAGAAAAAGCTGGCGCTGCCTCTTCTTGTCATGGCGGGCACATTTATTGCTTCGGTCGTTTTCAAAATCAACATCATGCAGATTATCGCAGTGGACGCCATCATCGGACTGTTTCTGATGCGCGATCCCCAGTATGATTAAGGAGGCGGAAGCAGATGGAAATCTTGTTACAGTTATTTCTCAGCTTCGCCGCGGTAGGACTTGTCTGTGTAGGCGGCGGCTATGCGTCCATGCCGTTGATCCAGGCAGAGGTGATCGACCAGCATGGCTGGCTTACTATGACGGAATTCGTGGATATCTTCACACTCTCGCAGATGACGCCCGGACCCATCGGCATTAACGCCGCAACCTTTGTGGGAAGCAAAGTGGCCGGTATTCCCGGTTCCATTGCAGCTACATTGGGATTTGTCTTTCCTTCCGTTTTTATCGTTTTGTTTTTAGGCTACCTGTATTATAAATACGGAAACGTAGCTGCGATCCGCGGCATCCTGAACGGGCTCCGCCCTGCTGTGGTGGCCCTGATCGGCAGCGCCGGCCTTAATTTCATCCTGCTGGCCTTCTGGAATCGGGAGAAGCTGCCGGTAGATCTGGCGAAGACGGATCTGGTTGCCGTGTTGGTTTTTGTGCTGGCCTGGATTGCCCAGAAAAAAAAGACAGGCACCATCACACTGCTGTTTTCTTCCGGCGTGGCAGGGCTGCTATTCTATCTGGTCACCGGGACGCATCCGTAATTACAAAATAGGCTTGACATTGTTCGGGCTCTGTGCTATTATATCTCAGTAACAAAGAAGAAGCCATCCGCTTCTCACCTTGCGGCCATGCTCGACAGGGTTGAATACAGCGATTTGCGCGGGTGGATTTTATTCCGCCCGCGTTTTCATTTTTGTTACATATCCTGTTTTGGAGGTGAACCGCTATTAGCAAGGCAGACTTACGCATTAACGATGATATCCGCTGGCGCGAGGTACGCGTAATTGACGAGAACGGGCAGCAGCTGGGCATTATGTCCAGTCGGGATGCAAATGCACTGGCCCAGGAACGTCATCTTGACCTGGTGGAGATTTCCCCGCAGGCCCGGCCCCCCGTGTGCAAGATATTGGATTATGGCAAATATCGTTATGAGCAGCAGAAACGGGAAAAAGAAGCCCGCAAAAAACAAAAGGTTTTTGAAGTAAAAGAAGTAAAGCTGCGCCCCGGTATTGAAGACCATGACTTTGGCGTTAAGTTTAAAAATGCGGCGCGTTTCCTGGAAGACGGCAACAAGGTCAAGGTCACGATCATGTTCCGTGGCCGTGAGATGAGTCATCCGGAACTGGGTGAAGCGCTGCTGGTCAGAATGGCTGAGGAGCTTGGCGATGCAGCCGTTGTAGAAAAGAAGCCGAAATTGGAAGGCCGCAACATGACTATGATCGTTGCGCCTAAAAGTAAATGAAGGAGGATGTAAATTATGCCTAAGATGAAAACCCGCAGAAGTGCGGCAAAACGTTTTAAAGTAACCGGTACCGGTGAGTTCAAACGCGGAAAAGCATTCCGCAGCCATATTCTGGAACATAAATCTCCTGCCCGTAAGAGAAATCTGCGCAAAGCAGGTCTCGTTCACAAGACCGATCATGAACATGTAGCAAAGATGCTGCCGTACGCATAAGAGTTGAGGATACAGGAGGAAAAAGATCATGGCAAGAATTAAAGTTGGCGTAACCGCCCATCGTCGTCATAAACACATTCTGAAACTGGCAAAAGGGTATCGCGGAGCAAAGCATCTGTTATTCAGAAAAGCTAACGAGACCGTAATGAAAGCGCTGATGTATGCACGCCGCGACCGTCGCGCCAAAAAACGCGAGTTCCGTCGTCTGTGGATTGCCCGTATCAACGCGGCTACCCGTGCTAACGGCCTGTCCTACAGCCGTTTTATCTGCGGACTGACCAAAGCCGGTATCGCCCTGGACCGCAAGGTGCTGGCCGACATGGCGATCAACGATGCCGCCGCATTTGCAAAGCTGGTTGAAACCGCAAAGAGCGCACTGGCATAATAATCGGTAAAAGCAAAGAACCTGAATGAATGTTCAGGTTCTTTTTATTTTGTCTGAACGAGTTGCGGTATGATATAATGAATCAGTATGTAAAAGCATGTGGTGGTATAGTAAAGCGGAAGAAGTACAGGAGAAGGATGATGGAGTTTATCACCAGCGTGAATAACCAGCGCGTAAAAGAGGTTGCGAATTTAAAACAAAAGAAGTACCGGACGGAAAGCAGGACCTTTTTTGCGGAAGGATTGCGCGCCGTGCAGGAAGCGGTACAGTATGCGGATGTGACAGAGCTGTTCTATACGGAAGCGGAAGCGGGAAGACTGGATGAAGTTTTAAAAGCTGCGGGGAATGTTCCGGCTGATACAAAGGAAAAATCTGAAAATAAGAAAAACGCGAATCATAACAATGCGGGAACCGCAAAAAAGCGGAATGAAGCTGCCAATGGGATTCGCATGTATCAGGTGGACGAAAAAGTGATGGCAAAGCTCAGCGATACAAAGGCGCCACAGGGAGTTCTGGCTGTGATCCGCACGCCGGAGCAGAATCTGCGGCAGCTGCGCCCGGGTACCGCCTCCGATAACAACGCCCCGGTCATTATTCTGGACCGGGTTCAGGATCCGGGAAATTTAGGCACCATCATCCGTACCGCGGATGCAGTAGGGGCGTTAGGCCTTATTTTGCTGGAAGGCTGTGTAGACGCTTACAGTCCCAAAGTGGTACGGGCCTCCATGGGATCCCTGTTCCATCTGCCCATCGTACAGGACGTAACGGCAGAGGAAGCGCTGACATGGTGCTACCGAAACGGCTACGAACCGGCGGCAACCGCGCTGAAGAATGCGCAAAATGTGTACAAAGCGGATGTCAGCAAAAAGATGGCTTTCCTTTTCGGCAATGAAGCTAACGGCGTGGCAGAAGAACTGCAGGCAGCAGCGGAAACGCGCCTTTTTATTCCGATGGCCGGACTTGCGGAATCCATGAACGTGGCTATGGCTGCCGGTATCATCCTGTTTGAAGGATTACGGCAGCGGAAATTCTACCGGTAAGGGATGATACAATTTATAAACCGGTTTTACCCCAATTGCCGCTTTGGCTGCATTGGGGTTCGCATTTTTTAAATATATTTCAGGAGACGAATTAATCAGTGTTTCCTTTACTTTATGAGCTTAAAGGAGTATAGTTATAACAGGATTTAGATCTGAAAAACGGTATGCGTATTTCAGGTGTCAAGCATTGAAAAAAATCTCTGCTTGTAATATAACAGAAGTGTACAAACCGATGAACAGGAGATGAATTTATTTTGGCTCTGCTTTCCCTTGGGTTATTACTGCTGGCGATTTTTTTAGGATTTTTCCGTCATATGAACACAGGTCTGTTAGCAATCGGGTTTGCCCTTATCCTGGGACGGCTCAGCGGTATCTCCGATAAAGAGATCATCAGTGGCTTTAACTACTCCCTGTTTATGATCCTGCTGGGTGTAACGTATCTTTTCAGTCTGGCGCAGCTGAACGGTTCCCTGGAACTGCTGGCGAAAAAGGTGGTAGCGCTGGCAGGGAAGCATACTTTTATGATTCCCATCGTCATTTATGTGTTTTCCGTAGTGCTGTCTGCCTTAGGTCCCGGCACGGTTCCTACCATGGCGATCATGATGGTGTTCTCCATGGCGCTGGCTGCGGAAATGGGCATCAATCCGGCCATGCTGTCCGCCCTGTCAGTATTGGGCGCGTCCGGCGGCGGCGTTTCCCCGCTGGCGGCGACGGGCATTATCGGTATTAACCTGTGTGCAGGTTTCGGCCTTACTGGTATCGAAAAACCGTTTCTCATGAACGGCATTTTATCTTCCACCGTGTATGCAACTATCGTATATATTATGCTGGGCGGCTACAAGCTCCACTCGGATAAGGTGATCAGTCAGAAAGATCTTCCTTCGTTTAAGCGGAACCAGATCATTACCCTGATCGGCATTGCGGTGATGGTGGTGCTGGTGCTGTTCTATAAAGTGAACGTGGGCCTGACCGGTTTTGCGGTGGCCATGGTACTTTCCTTCCTCCACGTGGCAGACGAAGGGGAAGCCATCAAGCGGATTCCCTGGGGAACGCTGCTGCTGATCACCGGCGTAGGCGTGCTGATGCATATCATTATCAAGCTGGGGGGAATCAAACTGTTGTCGGAAGCGCTGGCCAGTATCATGACGCCGGCTACCGCCGTAACCATTATGGGGATCACATCCGGCATTATGAGCTGGTTCAGTTCCACCTCCGGCGTGGTGATGCCGACGCTGATTCCTACCATACCGGAAGTGTTAAGTAAATTGGGCGAAACAGGGCCCATGCTGGAACTGGAAATGGCGACGGCGATCACCATGATTTCCAATACGGCAGGTATCAGTCCTCTGTCTACCGGTGGCGCGCTGGCGCTGGCGGCGTATTCTTCGGCAGCCAATGCTTCACCGCAATTACAGCACCGGCTGTTCATCCGTATGTTTGCCATCTCCGCACTGGGCGTAGTGATACTGAGCGTGCTGGCGTATTTCGGGCTGTATCGGATGTTGTTGTAAACGAATGATATTAAAAATAGCGTACATGGATTTCATAAAACCGTGCGCGTTTGTGATTTCATGGATTCATGCATCGGTGGCTTCGAAACTCGGAGCTGTGCCCCTCGGACAGTCTCGCCACTGCGATGCATTTCCTCTCATGAAATTTCACAAACGCGCACGATGTTTTATTCCATCCATGTACGCTTAATTTTTTATACCAGATTCAAAGTGTTTAATAATCGGAGAGCAGGTTTTATTTTATATCACCGACAAAATCGTTGCAGATGCGATTCAGCATTCCGTCGTATCCGGAATCCTGCCGCTCCCGGGTATCGATGCAGTTATAAACAGTACGGCCGGTGCTGCGGTCTTTCAGTGTAAATTCAACTTCGGCGTAAGCATTGGTAATCCAGTGACCCGGATGCTGAACCACTCTCTTGACCGGGATGGTGATGGTCCGTTCTCTGCCGTCTCTGTCTCTTTCGGTGATTTTCTTGTTTTCATAGACCTCTTCAAACCAGGGCTCTTTCCAGTACGTATAGGTGGCAAGGGTATGAACGGTCAGGTGCAGATCTAATCTGGCTCTGGTCGGTTCATCCGGTGGCACGATCAGATTTTTATTTTTTTTGGCCATAGCGGTTCGCAGGGAGTTCAGGGCACGGCCTGTGGGATTGCTGTCTTCCTGTAAATCATGCGGCTGGTTTGCTTTGGGAGCATAGGTACATTCCGCCAGATATACATTCATGATGTTGCTGAAACTGTAGTTGGGATCTTTGAATCTGCTTTTCGATGCGGATGCGGTTCCCATGATCCCAATTAATAAAACAAGTACGAGAATAAACAGCTTTTTCATAAACGGTTCCTCCTGATAATAATAGGTTTAATTTGGCCTTCGGTCATTGATTCATTTATTGCGTGAGGTGATTATCCTGCTTTGGGTTTAAACGTAAAAATGCAACAGCAGACGCAACGTTTTGCTTTAATAATAGCTGCTCTATAATCATTATAACAAGAATTTTGCAATTTGAAAATTGAAATCTGATTTCATTTTTTGTATAATCGAATATATCAGATTAAGGAGACTCATTTAATCAGCGTCTCCTTAAGAATTTCAGGGAGTGCAGGCAAATGGATAACAAATACAAACAACAACCCGATTATGATTTGCTGGTGCAGCAGGTGAAAGCGCTGGGCGAAGAGGAAAACTACTGGCTTCCGGTGCTGGCCAATACGTCCGCGTTATTGATGAACGCGCTGCCGGATTTAAACTGGGCCGGCTTTTATTTAATGAACCGGGATTCGTTAGTGCTGGGACCGTTCCAGGGCAACCCGGCCTGTATCCGTATCCCGTTGTGTGCCGGCGTGTGCGGCGCGGCGGCGCTGCAGAACAAAGTGCAGCGGGTGGACGACGTGCATCAGTTCCCCGGGCATATTGCCTGCGACAGCGCCAGCAATGCGGAAATCGTGATCCCCATCCACAAAAACGGAAAACTGGTAGGCGTACTGGATTTGGACAGTCCTTTAAAGAATCGCTTTACCGAAGAAGATGAAGCGGGGCTGAAGCAAATCGTGGCCGCGCTGGAAGAAATCGCGGAGTTTACGGATTAAGAGGGGATTGTGTAACGGCAAGGGATAATCTATGCTTGCATTTTAGCTAAATTATGTTATAATAAATTTAGCTAAAACAAGGAGGAACCTGCAAATGATTGGAACAATTGCAACCGCTACAGAAATGCAGAATAATTTTGGAAAATATCTGGGTATGGTGATGCAGGGTGATGAAGTGATCGTGACTAAAAATGGCAAAGAGGTTGGTCGCCTGATTCCGAGGGAAGCGGTTGTCACTTATTTGACAGATTCGCTGACCGGTGTGCTGAAAGGTGATTACGATTTGAAAAACGAAAAGGAAGAAGGTTTGCGGAAAAAGTATGAAATTGCTGGTTGATGGTAACATTTTACTGGATGTGTTACAAAACCGTGAGCCGCACGTTACAGCATCTGCCCTTGTATGGAAACTTTGTGAGACGGGGCAGGCAAAAGGTTTTGTTTCGGCGCTGACCTTTGCCAATCTTGTGTATGTGCTGCGCAGGGAACTTGACCCGAAGAAAACAGAGGAAGTGTTGAAAAAGCTTTCTCTGATTTTTTCTTTTGTGGAACTAAGCGGAGCGGATTTACTGAAAGCCGCGGGTTTACACTGGAATGATTACGAAGACGCCTTGCAGGCAGTGACAGCTGAACGTTTGCGGGCGGATTTTATCATTACAAGAAATGTGAAAGATTTTAAACAAAGCAAAGTTTTGGCCTTGACGCCTGCTGAATTGTTGGCAAGGTTGTAATCGGGGGAAAGAAGGTGGAATATATTCAGGACAGATACGAAAGCATCAACGCAAGGTTTGCGGGCAGAAACCCAAAGCCTCCACTCTCTGTCAGTTGCACAGTTGTATCTGGTGGCTTCACCTGTACAGACATATAAACTGTCTATCCTATAATATTAAGAGGTGGAGGAACCAAACCCCAGTATCCATGCGGATTTTCGGTTCAAGGTTGGTCGTTTTTACGACCAGCCTGCTGGAAAGCAGGAGTTATAGAAGCTTTTTCCTTGCCCAACCGTTCTTCTTGTGCTATAATATTTAAGTCAATTGCATAACGTCCCTAACATGATGATTGCACAAGGAACGGGAGAGTAGCGTTTTCAAAGCATAAAGAGAGTTCGGGCAGGTGGGAACCGGATTGCGGAAACTGCGTGAAGTTCACCCGGGAGTGCCTTTGCTGAACAGACCATTTGCAGCGGTTGTTCATCGTTTTGCAGTTTTGCAAAACAAAATGCAGAATTACAAAGACAACCATGCTGCGTAATTGTAAAAAAGTAGGCAGAGCGTTTGCCGCGTTAAGGCGCAAGAGTAAAGGAAGCACGGATTATTCGTTTGCATGCTTACCAATCGCGAAAACGTTTGAGAAGCGTGTTATTTAATCAGCAATTCCTTTAAAGTAGGGTGGTACCGCGGAACATCACTTTCGCCCCTTCACAGGGACGGAAGTTTTTTATTTTTGCGACAAAATTCCAAGAAGCGAGCCTGCAGGGCGAAGCTGATTGGAAAATTTTGTCCATATGCAGTGCGCCGCAGAGAGCGAGCCGCAGGCGAAGGTCGATGCGTTGCGCACGAGCCATTACTTCGAAATCTGGAAGGCGGGTCATCAGGGCGCCGCTGACCGGAAATTTTAGGAGGCATGAACATGAGCATGAAAGAAATGCTGCTGGAGCTGAAGGAAAAAGCACTGGCAGACCTGGAAGCTGCAGCCAGCTCCCAGGAGTTGCAGGATTTGAAAGTAAAATACCTGGGCCGCAAAGGTCCCATGACGGAAATCCTCCGGGGCATGGGCAAAGTGCCGGCAGAAGAACGTCCGAAAATCGGCGAGATCGTCAACCAGGTGAAGCAGACGCTGGAGCAGTGCCTGAAAGACCGCACGGAGATTTTGCGGGCGGAAGCACTGAAAGCAAAAATTGCCAACGATAAAGTGGACATCACGTTACCCGGACGCAAACCGGCGGGTGGGCATCTGCATCCCATCACGCTGACCAACCGGGAAATCAAAAAGATCTTCATGCATATGGGCTTTGACGTAATTGAAGGCCCGGAAATCGACAACGACTACTTTAACTTTGAAGCGCTGAACCTGCCCAAGGATCATCCGGCCCGTGATATGCAGGACACATTCTACATCACGGACAATTTCCTGCTGCGCACCCAGACCAGCGGCGTGCAGGCGCGCACCATGCAGAGCAAGGAGCCTAACACGCCCATCCGCATGATTTCCCCTGGCGCGGTGTACCGAAACGATTACGACGCCACCCATTCCCCCATGTTCCATCAGGTGGAAGGTCTGGTGGTGGATAAAAATATCAGCCTGGCAGATTTGAAAGGCACGCTGGAGACTTTCTGCAAGGAAATGTTCGGCAGCAGCGTGAAGATCCGTCTGCGCCCCAGCTACTTCCCGTTTACGGAACCCAGCTGTGAAGTGGACATCAGCTGCGTGATCTGCGGCGGCAAAGGCTGCAACGTGTGCAAACATTCCGGCTGGCTGGAAATCTTAGGCGCCGGCGAAGTGCATCCCAACGTGCTGGAGATGAGCGGCTACGATTCCAAAGTCATGAACGGCTACGCTTTCGGCATGGGCGTGGAACGTATCGCCATGCTGAAATACGGTATTGACGATTTACGGTTATTCTTTGAAAACGATCTGCGGTTCATCCGCCAGTTCCGGTAAGGGAGGGATAGAAAATGTTAGCTTCGATTGCGTGGTTAAAGCGCTATGTTGATATTGATGTAACTCCCGAAGAATTGGCTGACAAGCTGACCCGCGTAGGGCTGGAAGTGGAAAGCGTGATTCATCAGGGACAGGGGATCTCCGGCGTGGTGACCGGTAAGGTTACTGCCATTGAGAAGAATCCCAAAAGCGATCACCTGTGGGTGTGCCAGATGGATTACGGCAGCGGCGAGATCGTACAGATCCAGACCGGGGCCCAGAATGTGAAGCTGGGGGACATCGTTCCTGTGGCTACGTTGGGCGCGGAACTGCCCAACGGCATGAAACTGAAAAAAGTAAAGATGGCCGACGTGTATTCTTACGGAATGCTGTGCAGCGCGGCGGAACTTGGCATTGACAACAAGCTGCTGCTGCCGGAACAGCGGGAAGGGATCCTGATCCTTTCGCCGGATACACCCATCGGCAAGGACATTAAAGAGGTGCTGGGTCTCAACGATACGGTGCTGGACATTGACCTCACCGCCAATAAACAGGATTGCTTCTGCATGACGGGCATTGCCCGGGAAGCGGCGGCAGTGCTGGGTAAAACGATGCGCATGCCGGACACCAGCGTAAAGGAAGCGGCCGGCGGCGACGTTCACGACATGCTGCGTGTTGCCATTGAAATTCCGGAACTGTGCAGCCGTTTCACCAGCCGCGCGCTGAAAAATATCAAGATTATGCCGTCGCCGGACTGGATGCAGAATGAACTGCGCGCCTGCGGTGTGCGTCCCATCAGCAACGTGGTTGACGTGACCAACTATGTGATGATGGAACTGGGACAGCCCATGCACGCCTATGATTACGATACGCTGGCCGGTCAGTCCCTCATTGTACGCCGGGGCAAAGCAGGGGAACACCTGCAGACCCTGGACGACCAGGATCGGGAACTGACGCCGGACATGATCACCATCGCGGATACGGAAAAGGCCGTGGGCCTGGGCGGCGTCATGGGCGGTCTGATCACCGAAGTAACGGATCAGACCAAAACCGTTATTCTGGAAGCGGCAGCTTTCAACGGCCCGTCGATCCGGCGTACCTCCAAAGCGTTGGGCCTGCGCAGTGAGGCTTCCATGCGCTTCGAGCGGGGTGTGGACATTGCCAACTGCCATCGCGCGCTGGACCGGGCGGCTCATCTGCTGGAAGAAATGGGAGCCTGCGAAACGGTCTGCGGTATTGCGGACGCGTACCCGGTGCCCTATCATCCCGCAGTGATTACCGTAACGCCGGAAACCATCAACACCCGTATCGGCGTGAATATTCCCAAAGAGGAAATGATAGAGATTCTGCAGCGCCTCCAGTTTGACGTGAAGGAAGACAACGGAGCGCTGGTAATTACGGCGCCTACCTGGCGGCAGGATGTGACCTGTGATGCGGATATTTCCGAGGAAATCGCCCGCATGCATTCCTACGATAAAATTGAAAGTCACAATCCGGAACTGGCCCTGCGTCAGGGTAAGGAAGACCCTATGGAAGAAGTGAAGAGCGAAGCGGAAGATTATCTGGCTTCTGCCGGTCTGGACGAAGTGATGACCTATACCTTCATCCATCCGTCTTTTGTGGATAAGATGATGCTGAAAGCAGACGACGCCCGCCGCAACGCGATCAGACTGATGAACCCCATCAGCGACGAGTTCGGCGTGATGCGCACCACTATGCTGCCCAGCCTGCTGAACACGGCGGCCTATAATCTGGCCCGGCAGGCGGAAAGCGTGAAGATTTTCGAAGTGGGCCGGGTGTACCTGCCCAAGTCTCTGCCTCTGACCGAACATCCGGAAGAACGCCGGGTGATCGGCGCGGTGATGAGCGGCCGCCGCAATGAGCTGACCTGGACCAGCGGCAAGGACAGCGTGGACTTCTATGACATGAAGGGCGTGGCGGAAGGATTGCTGGCGAAGATGCAGCTTACAGATTATGAGCTGGCTGCCTGCAAAGAACCCTACATGCATCCGGGCAAGAGCTGTGTCGTAAAAGCGGGAGAAAAGGTCATCGGTTATTTTGGCTGCCTGCATCCGACTGTTGCGGCAAACTTTGATGTTCCGGAAGAGACCTATGTGCTGGAACTGGAACTTGCAACCCTGGCTGAATCCGCCCTGCGGGTTCCCCGGTACACGCATCTGGCAAAATTCCCCGGCACCAGCCGCGACATCGCCGTAGTGGTTCCGAAGAACGTTACCATGCAGGAACTGGAACGTGTGCTGCGGGCTAACGCCGGTGAACTGCTGAAAGATATCCGCGTCTTCGACGTGTACACCGGCAAACAGGTGGCGGAAGGCTGCAAGTCCGTGGCCTTTAACCTGACCTTCCAGGCAGAAGACCGCACCCTCACCGACGGGGAGATCGATCCTATCATCAAAAACGTGGTGGAAAAAGTGGCGGAAGCCTATGCGGCGGAGCTGAGAAAATAAGAAAAAAGTGTGAAAAGGGTTGCTCCCACTGTAAAATAAAGGTAAAATAAATAGTGGTATGTTATTTGGAAAGCTTTTGTTTTTATCTTTCTTTTTAAAAAGGAAAATGGTAGACGGGCTTTCCTGCTGCCCTGTTTAAATCCGGCCTTACGGCCTTAAGAAGGGAACATTTTATATGGAAAACAAAGAACGTTTAGTTGGTACTGTATCCAGAGGCATCCGTTTACCCATCATCCGTCAGGGCGATAACCTGGCAGACATTGTAACGGACAGCGTATTGAAAGCCGCGGCAAGCGAAGGCTTTGCCCTGCGTGACCGGGATGTCATCTCCATCACGGAATCCATCGTGGCCCGCTCTCAGGGAAACTATTGCTCCGTAGATGACATTGCGGCGGATGTGAAAGCGAAGTTGGGCGGCGAGACGATTGGCGTCATCTTCCCAATCCTGTCCCGCAACCGGTTTGCCATCTGCCTGCGCGGTATTGCCAAAGGCGCAAAGAAAGTGGTGCTGATGCTGAGCTATCCTTCCGATGAAGTAGGCAACCATCTGGTAAGCCTGGATCAGATTGATGAAGCGGGCGTGAATCCGTTCAGCGATGTGCTGACCCTGGAAAAATACCGTGAACTGTTCGGCGCAACGGTTCATGAATTCACCGGCGTGGATTATGTTGACTATTATAAGGAACTGATGGAGTCCAGCGGCGCGGAAGTGGAAGTGATCTTCGCCAACCATCCGGAAGCCATTCTGAAATATGCGGACAAGATTTTGAACTGCGACATCCACACCCGTGCCCGCACGAAACGGATTTTGAAAAAAGCCGGCGCGAAAGTGGTCTGCGGTCTGGATGATATCATGACGACGTCTATTAACGGCAGCGGCTACAATGAAAAATACGGTCTGCTGGGTTCCAACAAATCCACGGAAGACAAGGTAAAACTGTTCCCGCACCAGTGCCAGTCCCTGGTGGAAGAAATCCAGGAACGGGTGCTGAAAGCTACCGGCAAACACGTGGAAGTCATGGTATACGGCGACGGCGCCTTTAAAGACCCCCAGGGAAAAATCTGGGAACTGGCGGATCCGGTGGTTTCCCCGGCCTTTACCAGCGGTCTGGTGGGTACGCCCAATGAACTGAAACTGAAATATCTGGCGGACAATGATTTTGCGAACCTGTCCGGTGAAGAGCTGAAGAAAGCCATTACCGACAGTATCGTGAAGAAGAGCGGCAGCCTGGTTGGCAACATGGCGTCTGAAGGCACCACGCCCCGTCAGCTTACCGACCTGATCGGCTCTCTATGCGACCTGACCTCCGGCTCTGGCGACAAGGGAACCCCGGTTGTTCTGGTACAGGGCTATTTTGACAACTATTCCAATTAAACTGTATTGCATAGCAGGCCTGGATAAAAGCCTGCTATGCATTTTGTAATTTTTATAAACCCGAAGGAGGCTCATGTATGGAACAGGCAAAACGTCCGGAAACGATGGAACGGATTACGACAAGCGAACTGGCAAAAGCATTTATTGAGGAACAGGTTGCGGAACTGCGCAAGCAGATTGGCGATAAAAAAGTGCTGCTGGCCCTGTCCGGCGGCGTGGATTCTTCCGTTGTGGCCGCTCTGCTGATTAAAGCGGTGGGGCAGCAGCTGGTATGCGTACATGTAAATCACGGCCTGCTGCGTAAAGGCGAACCGGAGCAGGTCATCAAAGTGTTCCGGGACGAAATGAAGGCAAACCTGATTTACGTTGACGCGACGGAACGGTTCTTAGGCAAGCTGGCCGGCATCAGCGATCCGGAAACCAAACGCAAGATCATCGGCGGCGAATTCATCGAAGTATTTGCGGAAGAAGCAAAAAAGCTGGAAGGCATCGAATTCCTGGCCCAGGGTACCATTTATCCGGATATTCTGGAAAGCGAACAGGGAATCAAGGCCCATCACAATGTGGGCGGCCTGCCTCCCGAACTGAACTTTGAACTGGTGGAGCCGGTTAAGTTGTTATATAAAGACGAAGTCCGTGTAGTCGGAAAAGAGTTAGGTCTTCCCGACAACATGGTATACCGTCAGCCCTTCCCCGGTCCGGGACTGGGCGTGCGGTGCCCAGGCGCTATTACCCGGGATCGTCTGGAAGCAGTGCGGGAAAGCGACGCGATTCTGCGGGAAGAATTTGCGAAGAACGGGCTGGAAGGAAAAGTATGGCAGTATTTCACCGTAGTGCCCGACTTCAAGTCCACCGGGATCCGCGACGGCAAGCGTACCTTTGATTGGCCGGTCATCATCCGTGCCGTCAACACCAAAGACGCTATCACCGCAACGGTGGAAAATGTTCCCTACGAATTGATGCAGCACATCACCGACCGCATCGTCCACGAGGTGAAAGGGATCAACCGTGTGCTGTACGATTTCACCCCGAAGCCTACGGCAACCATCGAATACGAATAAATTCTGCAATAACCAGCGGTTACCGTTTACATTGCGGTTTATGCTGAATGAATATTTGCAACTTGCGAATGCGGCTTGCAAATTGCAAAGATATCATCTATCAAAAACAAAAGATTAGGAGAGAGGTTTAGGAGAATGGCAGTTTTGAAGTTGGAACAGTACGGTATTACCGGTGCGACAGAAATCATCCACAATCCGTCCTACGAATTCTTATTCGAAGAAGAAATGAAGTCCGGCCTGGAAGGATATGAAAAAGGCCAGCTAACCGAGCTGGATGCGGTGAACGTCATGACCGGCGTTTATACCGGGCGTTCCCCAAAAGACAAGTACATTGTCATGGATGAAAATTCCAAAGATACGGTGTGGTGGACGACGCCCGAATACCCGAATGATAACCATGTCATGAGTGAAGAGGTATGGGCCAAGGTGAAAGCGCTGGCCGTGAAGCAGCTGTGCGGCAAGCGGCTGTTTGTGGTGGACGCGTTCTGCGGAGCCAACAAGGATACCCGCATGGCGGTGCGTTTCATTATGGAAGTGGCCTGGCAGGCGCACTTTGTTAAGAATATGTTTATTGCCCCTACAAAAGAGGAACAGGCGGACTTTAAACCGGATTTTGTAGTGTATGCTGCGTCCAAAGCAAAAGTGGAGAACTACAAGGAACTGGGCATCAATTCGGAAACCTGTGTTGCGTTTAACATTACCAGCCACGAGCAGGTGATCCTGAACACCTGGTACGGCGGCGAGATGAAAAAGGGCATGTTCTCCATGATGAACTACTACCTGCCGTTGAAGGGCATTGCTTCCATGCACTGCTCCGCCAACACGGACCTGAAGGGGGAGAACACGGCGATTTTCTTCGGCCTGTCCGGCACCGGCAAGACCACCCTGTCCACGGATCCCAACCGCTACCTCATCGGCGATGACGAGCACGGCTGGGACGATAACGGCATCTTCAATCTGGAAGGCGGCTGCTACGCCAAGGTCATCGACCTGGACAAAGAGTCCGAACCGGATATTTATAATGCCCTGCGTCGCGACGCCCTGCTGGAAAACGTAGCCGTTGATGCAGCCGGAAAAGTGGATTTCCATGACAAGAGCGTTACGGAAAATACCCGCGCTTCCTATCCCATCAGCCACATTGAACATAACGTGAAGAAAATCCGCGCCACATCTTCCGGCCCTGCCGCGAAGAATGTGATCTTCCTTTCTGCCGATGCCTTTGGCGTACTGCCTCCGGTTTCCATCCTGACACCGGAACAGACCAAGTACTATTTCCTGTCCGGCTTCACGGCCAAGCTGGCCGGTACGGAACGGGGCATCACCGAACCGACGCCGACCTTCTCCGCCTGCTTCGGCCAGGCGTTCCTGGAACTGCATCCGACAAAATATGCGGATGAACTGGTGAAGAAAATGGAAAAATCCGGCGCGAGGGCATTCCTGGTGAACACCGGTTGGAACGGAACCGGCAAGCGCATCTCCATTAAAGATACCCGCGGTATCATCGACGCGATCCTGAACGGCGATGTGAACAAGGCTCCTACCAAAAAGATCCCTGTATTTGATCTGGAAGTTCCCACCGCACTGCCGGGGGTTGCTACCAATATCCTTGATCCGCGGAATACGTACGCGAATGCTGCGGAGTGGGATGCTAAGGCCAAAGATCTGGCAGAACGGTTTATCAAAAACTTCAAAAAATATGAAGGAAACGCGGAAGGCAAGAAGCTGGTAGCGGCAGGACCGAAGCTGGATTGACATTCCCCATTGAGTCATACATATATTATGCTGTTAAAAAAAACGGAATACCTGACTTAACAGGTATTCCGTTTTTTTACTTCTGAATTTACAATGCATGTAATACTCTTGTCAAAAATATGTTATAATATTTATAAATTAAGAACAAAGTATCTGTTTTATTATTGTGCAAGGGAGGTCATCATATGCAAAAGGTTAAAATGTTGAGCATTGCATTGGCTGCGGCGTTTACGTTTGCTGTAGCACCGGTTTGCGATACGGGGGTTATGCCGGACATCTCAAATTTGGGCTGGTCGCGTTCCGCTTTTGCTGAAGGAAACGGTGTAGACTATCAGATTGACCTGCACTACATTCCGCTGATGATGCGTACGGAACATTATGATGTGAGCGATGAGAAAGGCGACCTGCTTCATTCCCGCTGGACGGGCATCCGGGTGACCGGCCCTGTGCCTTTTGAACCGAATATCAACAAAGCCCTGGATGCATACACGGCAAAGGCAGAAAAACAGTTTGCCGCATCAAGCAAAAAAATGGTATCCGACGCTAAATCAGACCACAGCGAACGGGCAAAATATGGCGCTACGTTCTTCCCCGCATTTGAAGATAACAGTGATATCTATGTACGCCGGGCGGATTCCCTGGTGGTAAGTCTGCTGGAATTCGGCTCCAGCTATATGGGCGGCGCCCATGGCATGTACGGTTTTACAGGCAAAACCTTCGATACCTACACAGGTAAGGAGATGCAGCTGACCGATGTGTTCACCAGCCAGACTGCCATGACTGACGCCATCAAACAGCAGCTCATGTTCGATTATCCCAAAGCGTCATTCCAGGGAAGCAACGGCGCAAGTATGCGCAACATGGTTGACCAGCTGGCGAAGGAAGGCCACCTGTTCTGGACCATGGATCCCCGGGGCGTGACTTTCTATTTCAATCCGTACATCCTCGGTTCCTATGCGGAAGGCGTTTTCACGACTACGCTGCTGTATTCTGAGCGGCCGCAAATCTTCAAACATAGTGAATATACGAAAGCTATCGAATGGCGGGGACCAAAAGGTTATTGCATGGAAATTCCTTCCTACCTGCCCGTACGTTTAAGCGACAGCCCTCGCGGTGACAGACTGTCCGTGATGAACGACCCGGAAGAACTGCTCATTGATTACTGTGGCGAGCAGCTGAAAGACAAGTTTAACGCAAAAAACATCCGTACCACACTGGTGTCAATGCCGGAAGGTGAACGGTATCTGTATGTGGATTATCAGAAGGAAGACTGGAAGCACGCCGTGCGGGTGTATGTCCTCGGTAACGAGCCGGTCTTTGTGGGCGAGTATGCCATGACCCGTTTTGTCTCGGATATGGTAGGGAAAAATGGCTCGGACTGGTACGTGATGACGAATCCCCAGGAGTTTTACATGACGGCCATGCCGGACAGCGGCTATGCTCCCTGGACAAAGCTAACCTGCCGGGTAGGCGCAAACGGTGCGCCGGAAGTGTATGAAGTGAAAGGCGGAAAAGGGTAAGAGGAGGTTCAACATGAAGAAAATCATTGTTACAGTGCTTTTTTTAGTGGCGGTGGTATTTTCTGTTTCGATGCCTCTCTGTGAAGCGAAGGACGTTTGGGTGGACCGGTGGCAGAACAGTAACGCGGACATCTATGTGATGGACGAAACGCTTGCCTGGGAAGAGAACCTGAACGGCAAATTCTTCCGGGTTACCACAAAAGAGGTGCAGAACGGAAAAGTGAAACGCTTCATCAAATGGAAATATGTAAAACACGGACAGGAAATGTGGCGCTATGAAACCAACCAGATGGGCGGTACCCACATGACGACGGTTTCACCCGGAGATAAGTTGTTTGCTTTCTGTATGAAGCGCATCGGCTGGCAGTATCGCACGGAAGAGCTCTGGTGCTATTAAAACCTCTATTTCTAAGATTATGAAATTCAAGTATGTGGATATTGTGAAAGAGATGATCAACCGCCTTCCTGGACTGATTGCTTTGACCGCCCTGTTTTGCTTCTTTGTGCCTGCGGCTTTTGCCACACCGGCGATACCGGTGGACCGAGATACGTTTTCCTTAGGGAATACATGACGGAGGTTGTTTAAAATGAATGACCATATTTACGGAAGTAAAAACATTACGATGTGTCCGGACGGCAAATACCGCTGGGTGTATGAGCTGGACATGTACAAATCCTCGGTCATCATTAAAGAAGTGTGGCGGGCTATGCTGATCGCCGGGGTGATTGTGCTGGCATTTCTGTTTGTTATCAATATTATGGACAACGATTTGATGGAAGCACTGGAGTTCGTGGCGCAGGCGGCAGCCGTTCTGTTTGGTATTTTTATGGTTCTCAGCATTATAGGTTACCTGGTTTTCGCGTTTATCATTGGCGGAAAGTATTGCGTGGTTTTCGAGATGGATGAAGCCGGAGTGAATCACAAGCAACACGAGAAGCATGTGAAGAAAGCGCAGCTGATAGGCGCGATTACAACGCTGGCAGGCGCTGCAAGGGGTAGTTTAAACATGGTGGGCACAGGTGTATTGGCGGCGGCGCGAACATCTATGTACACTGACTTTGATGCTGTTAAAGAGCTGGAAATTTTGCCGAAGCAGCATCTGATTCGGTTGAACGAAACCCTGAGCCGCAATCAGGTCTATGCGGCGGATGAAGATTTTGCCTTTGTGGCGGATTATATCATAGCACGTTGCCCGAACGCGAAGGTGAAAGGGTAAGCTTATTCAGGAGTTGTTTTGAAATGTAGTTGCTATAATTATGAAAAGAGGTGTAAGCATGAAAAAAGTCAGGATCATCACGTTGTGTTTCGTTTTATTATTTGGTCTTGTGAGCCTTGCGTATGCAGAACTGCCTGCCAACCGTATCGCGTTAGGGGTGCAGTTGGGTGCGACGGTTTCACAGGTTAGAAATGTTTTCGGTGTTCCGGACCGGACTACAAAAGAACAGATGAAGTCAGAGGCATACGGGGATTTTGTCGAAACAACCATGATTTACGGAAACAATTCTATTGTGGTAAAGTTTTATGATGAGAATGTATGGCGGATTGAATCTAACAGCAATAATGGCTGGGCGACCCCAGACGGGGTAACCGTGGGCATGCCGTTGCAGGGTATGTACGACCGGTTGGGGAAGGAAGACATCAAAAGCCCGGCGGAAAACGGAGAAATGCTGTACTGGTATAATCATGATACCAAGAGCCAGGAAAACCGCGGCAACCTGTACGTGTTTGTAAAAGGCGGGCGCGTTTCCCGAATCGTGATTGCGTATCAGTAAGAAAAGGATAGCTCTTTTGTTGTCCTTGCATCGTGAATATTCTAAATGTAAACGCAAAAGCAATATTATAAATTGACAGGAGGGCAGGAGAAAATGAAAATTCCGATGGTTTTTAAAAAGTTCACAGCACTCTTCACCATTTGCTTTGCTTTTCTGTTAATGCTTCCCTGTGCCGGCTTCGCAGAGGACAATCATGTTGAAGCGAAAAAGAACCCGAATGCTACGCATTTCCCCGTAACCGGTTCCGGCAAAACTTCCCGGGATTTATTTAAGGAAGGCGTGTATCGGCTGTTTGCGGATGACAGTATGATTACCTATCTGGTTGTGATGCACAAGAAGGGTGATTTGGCAGGTGATCCCTTTGAACGTACTTACATCGGTATCGAGTCTGTGCAGCGGAATCACCCCGGCGGAAAACCGGATGGCAGCGTGTTTATGGCGGCCCGGTTGCGGAGCCCGAGAGAGGTAAAACGCTATCTGGGCATGAAGGATAATCCACCGGTAATAAACGACAATGAGCTTCCTTTCCTGCTGGATTATGCGGATACGATCCGCAACGGACAAAAGGGGATGCTTAAGAACCAGCCGAAGATGTATATCATGCTCCCCGCCGGTGAAGGACGCATCAACATCATCGGTGGTCCGGATAATCTGCCGGCGCCTGTTATGGGGCACTACATCCCGGTAACGGACAGACCGGCTCCGCTGGTGCTGCAGCAGGCCATGATCAAATGTATGCTGGAAGATTTCATTCCCGCCGCAACCAATATGCTGAGTACCTCCCAGTTCTATGATTACAAAATGGAGTTTAAGACCGGGGACAACCCGCCGGTGGATTGCTGGGCAGGCTGGTATCAGGTTACGGTACGGGAAGACAGGCACATGAATGAATATGATTCCCGTTACCAGATGAATTTCATCGTAGGCGATACGGGGAATGAGATCAAGCTGCTGACGTTGTACGACGGTAAGATGTGGCCGATCTTTGAAGATGAACGGCTGAAAGGAAAGACAAACCGCGGCCCGGTCGTGGTGCCGAAAGGATAATAAAACAGAATTGAGGAGGGGAATCATCATGGCAGATCCGAGGACAGAGCGCAATGCAGTATTAGGAGCGACTCTGGTAAAGAAATTGCAGGCGCGGGCTTTTGACGCGTACTATTGCGCTACCAAAGAGGAAGCGCTGCAGCAGGCGCTGGCGTTAATTCCGAAGGACGATGTAATCAGTTGGGGCGGATCGGTTTCCATAGCGGAAATCGGCCTGCTGGATTATGTACGGAAAAATTACAAATGCATCGACCGGGATGCGGCGAAGACCCCGGAAGAGCGGATGGAGATTATGCGAAAAGGGTTGCTGTGCGATACCTTCCTGATGAGTACCAACGCCATGACAACGGACGGAGAACTGGTAAACATCGACGGGAACGGCAACCGCTGCGCCGCCATGATCTACGGTCCGAAGCAGGTCATCGTCATCGCCGGGCTGAATAAAGTAACAGGGAATCTGCACAGCGCCATTGACCGGGCTCATACCACGGCAGCGGCTATCAACATCCAGCGTTTCGGCGCCAAAACGCCCTGTGCATCGACCGGCGTATGTGCTAATTGTAACTTAGCGGATACGATTTGTAACTATATCGTTGTCACCCGCCGCAGCAAACCGGCGAAAAAAATCAAAGTCATCCTGGTGGGTGAGGATATCGGCTTTTAATGAGATAAAACAGATTGGTTTTTTCAAAGCAGTACTCTTGCATTTCAAGCGCTGGCAGGCATTTATGCTTGCCGGCGTTTTCTTTTTGCTGTATTCATTGACGTTACAATATTGTAATGTTAAAATATAACAAAAGGTATTTAAATGGTGATATATTTTACGTTTCTGCTAAAGCCCGGCGTTATTTCAAACCGGGTTTGCCACTTGAAAGGGCGATACCTCTTTTGGTTTTTGGCTGAAACGAGGAGGAGGGCATTATGCAATTTTCATCCCGTTTTACCATTGCCGTGCATATCCTGCTGGCAGTCAACGAATTTGACGGACAGTGCAAGACGACGTCCTTCTTTTTGGGCAACAGCGTCAATGTGAACCCGGTTATTATCCGTAAAACGCTGGGGCAGTTGAAGGACGCCGGCCTGGTTACGGTGGAAGCCGGCGTAGGCGGCGCGTCGCTGGCGAAAGATCCGAAAAAGATCACACTGTGGGATATTTTCTGTGCGGTGGAAGATAAGAAGGAAGAACTGTTTCACTTTCACGAAAATCCCAACCCTGATTGCCCGGTGGGAGCGAATATTCACGCGGTCATGGACGGCCGGCTGCGGAAGTTCAAGCGGAACCTGCAGAAGGATCTGGATGACGTGACGCTGCAGGATCTGGTAAAGGATTTGCGCAAAGAACTGAAAAAAGGCCGGAAGCTTTGGTTTACTTCCACGCCTGCGGCAACAGGGGAGATAAATAAACCGAAAAAAACCAATACGGCAGAATAGGGGGCGTTTTGCATTGAAAGAAGAAGATATTAAGAAGCTGATCGATAAATTACAGTATTTTGATTATGATAAACTGCTGAACAAGATCCGTAAAAATGTGAAGAAGCCCAGCGTCCTGGTGACTGGCGGAACCGGTGTGGGGAAGAGCAGTCTGATCAATCACCTCTTCGGTATGGATGTGGCGAAGACAGGAAACGGAAAGCCTATGACAGACCGTATCACCCGCTACGAGCCGGAAAACTATGACGTGGTGCTGTACGATACCCTTGGCTACGAAGTAGGGGAAGACAAGCAGCAGCAGTTTTATAAAGATGTAATCGGTTTTGTGAAGAAAGCCAACGGGCAGAGTGATATCAAGAAGCATGTGCATCTTGCCTGGTACTGCATCTCTGCTGCTAACAAGCGGGTGACGCCTACGGACCTGGACGCCATTGCGGCACTGGACGGTTTAACAGAAGTCTGCGTGGTGCTGACCCAGATCGATGCGGCCACCATGGTGGAACTGGACGAGATGAAACAGGTACTGCAAAAGAAACTGCCGAAGACTTCGGTATTCCTGGTGAGCATCGATCCCCGGGTGCCGGAAGAAAAGATGCAGTGGAACGAACTGCTGGGGTGGTCGGTGGATCATCTGGATGCAGGGCTGCAGCTGGCGTTTGCCCAGGCCCTGGGGCAGGAACTGCATGTGAAGCATGTCCAGGCGGATAAACTGATCCATCGTTACGTGGCGGCAGCTGCCGGTGCGGTGGTGTGTCCGCTGCCCATGACGGATTCGGCAGCGCTGATTGCCATTCAGACTACGATGGCTACCCATCTTTTTAACTTCTGGGGTATTGACCGGGGGACGGATAAGATTAAGGAAGTGTTTGTCAACGTGGTGGTCGCCAATACGGGGCGCATCTTCTCCCGTTCGCTGCTGAAGCTGATTCCGGGGGCCGGCTCCATTGCGGCAACTGTGGTGAACAGCGGCGTGGCTACTTCCTTCACTTACGCGTTCGGCAGAGCGGTGAACGAGGTCTGCTATAAAACCGCATCCCGTATGGCCAACGGGGAAAAAGTGGACATTACGTCCGCCTTTGCCATGGACGTGATTATGAAGTTAATACAGAAGTATTATAATAAAAAGTAGAAACCGTTTAAGCATGTTCAGTGCAATGCAGCACGCAAACCGATAATACAGCGTGATGCGTAAGTGCAAGACTATTCTGTGAAAATGCAGGTGACATAGTTTATGCCAATCAGAATCTGGAACCGGACAGGAGGCAAAGGGCCGGTGAAACGGGAAAATGCTTCTCCCCATACGGAAAAGGCCGGACAGGATAACCATGACCGGCAGAAAACGGAAAACAAACCCAAACCACATAAACCTACAGTGCGGAACATTCTGGTGCTGGGCAAAACCGGTGTGGGCAAAACTTCCTTGTTAAATTATCTGTACGGCTTTGATCTGCCTACGGGGGCGGGTCTGCCCAAAACAGGGAAAGGCTTACATGAAAATGTCATTACCCGCAATGGAACGGCGTATCATATTTTCGATACCTGGGGCATCGAGGCGGATTCCATGCCGGAGTGGCGGAAAGAAGTGCTGGCCCTGGTCCGGAAGCGTAACACTTCGCCCCATATCAGCGACTGGTTCCACGCAGTGTATTACTGTTTTTCTGCTAACACGGCCCGGATTGAGGAAGCGGAGATCGAAGAGATCCTTGTGCCGCTGCTGCAGTCCGGCTGCAAAGTAATCATAGCGCTGACCAATGCGGAGGATGGGTTCCGGAAGCAGGAAAAGCTGGAAGGCATGAAAGAGTATTTGCAGGAAGAACTGACGAAACGCCTGCATCGGGACCCACAGTTGGAAATAATTCCGGTTGTCAGCATTGCCGGCGAAACCCTGGCGGGAGATTCCATTTCCCGTTTCGGCCGTACCGAATCGCTGGAAGCGGCGCGGTATAACCTGGCGGACGATATTGAAAAACGACTGCCCGCCATTTACAAAATGAATGTGATGAACAAGCTGGGCGCCTGGAAGGAGCGCAGTCTGCTTCTGCTTGCAAACGGCAAGATCAGTTTTGTATTGAACAACAATTCCGCCAAGCAGCTGATCGATCTGATCAATTACGATCTGCTGAATACTTTCGGCGCAATCGACGCAGACGGGGATAAGATGGAAGCGGAAGCCAACGAATACCTGTTGACGGCGGGCAACAAAAAGCCCCTGGACCGGCGCTGGCGTCCGGAGTTCAGCCGTATCACCTATGTAAAAGGTTATGAGTACAGCAAAGGCCTGTCCGTTGGTTTGGCGTTAGATGTGGCATCCAGCCTGCTGCGTTCCGCCAAAAGTATCCGGGAAAATCTAAGCCGCCGGGTCGTAAAGACCCACGCGGCCATTATAGAAAGTATGCAGAAAAAGTAAGTTGTGTGTAAAAAGGTGCGGCATGGACAAGGCATAAGAAAGCCGTCGGAAACGATTGCGTCATTCCGTGAGATGAAATGAGCCGTCGTGGCGAGGCTGTTTGAGGGACGGAGTCCCGAGTTCCGAAGCCACAGGCGAATAAATCCACGGAATCGTAATTGTTTCCGGGCTTTCGATGCCTTGCCCTGCCACCGTTTTTCAGAAATAGTAAAATCCAGTTTTCAGGAGGCTCGATTCGAGTGCTGAAAGAAATAGCGAAGGAAAAAATAGGTGAAGTCGTCAAGGCGATTGTGCCAATCGTTGCCATCGTCCTGATTTTGTCCGTGACCATTGTGCCTATGCCTACCCATGTGGTCATGGTCTTCTTTTACGGCTGTATCCTGCTGATGATCGGCATGGTATTCTTTACCATCGGATCCGAACAGGCCATGGAGCCCATGGGGAAACAGGTAGGCGCCCGCATCACAAAAACGAGGAAGCTTTCTCTGATATTGCCGTTAGGACTTTTGTTAGGGTTTATGATTACCATCTCCGAACCTGACCTGCAGGTATTGGCGAACCAGGTCCAGTCCATCCCCAACAGTGTTCTGATTATGTCAGTGTCGGGTGGGGTGGCATTTTTCCTGGTCATGGCTCTGGTCCGCATGGTATTGGGAATTCCCCTGCAGCGGATGCTGCTGGTATTTTATGTGATCGCGTTCGTGCTGGCGTATTATACCCCCCGCGATTTTCTGGCGGTGGCATTTGATTCCGGCGGCGTGACCACCGGACCGATGACAGTTCCCTTTATCATGGCTTTTGGTGTGGGTGTGTCTGCGTTGCGCGGTACCAAACACTCTGCCCAGGACAGTTTCGGACTGATTGCGCTTTGTTCTATCGGGCCTATCATCGCGGTCCTTCTGCTGGGGCTTATCTTCCGTCCGGAAAATGCGACCTATGAAGCGATTACCGTACCGAGGGTGTTGCATTCCATGCAGCTGGGCGGAATGTTTATGGATGAGATTCCGGACCAGATGCGCGAAATCGCGCAGGCGGTCGTACCGATTGCCATTTTCTTCGGCATCTTCCAATGTATTTTGCTGCATCTGGAAAAGAAAGCGCTGCTTCGCATCACGAACGGTATCTTTTTCACGTTTATCGGTCTGGTTCTGTTCCTCACCGGCGCCAACGTGGGGTTTATTCCCGCCGGTTTTGATTTGGGCGGTATTCTGGCGGCTATGTCGTATAACTGGATCATCGTTCCTATCGGCATGCTGATCGGGTATTTTATTATTAAAGCGGAACCGGCGGTGTATGTGCTGATGAAGCAGGTGGAAGATATCACCGACGGAGCCATCAGCGGACAGGCATTACAACGCAGCTTGTCTATCGGTGTGGCGATTTCGGTAGGACTGGCTATGGTGCGGGTATTGACCGGGATTCATCTGTTCTATATGCTGATTCCGGGGTATGCGATTGCGCTGCTGCTGACATTTGTTGTGCCTCCGATTTTTACGGCCATTGCTTTCGATTCAGGCGGCGTGGCGTCCGGTCCCATGACAGCGACCTTTTTACTTCCTTTTGCCATGGGCGCCTGCATGACGGTGGGCGGCAATGTGGTTACAGATGCCTTTGGCGTGGTGACGATGGTTGCGATGACGCCGTTGGTTGCAATCCAGTGTCTGGGACTTGCCTACAAGCTGAAATCCAGGAAAGTGCAGAAACCGCAGGTTCAGGAAGATACGCTGGAAGGTTTCGGCGATTATGACATTATCGATCTGTAGGAGGTAGCGGACCGTGAGCGAATTATATTTTATGATGACCATCACGAGTAGGGATATGCTTCCGAAATTTTTAGAAGCATTTGACAAAAATAACCTGCCAATCGGTTTTGTTTCATTGGGATACGGTACTGCAAAAGACGATATTCTGGATATGCTGGGACTGGTCCGGTCAGAGAAAGCAGTTGGGATGACAGTGGTTACCGGCGCAGGATGGGAAGAAGCTAAATGGTATTTGCGAAAAAAAATGTATATTGACGTGCCGGATACGGGAATCTCGTTCATTATTCCCATGAGCAGCATCGGCGGTAAGCGGGAACTGGCGTTTCTGACAGCGGGGCAGAATTACCGGAAAGGAGAAGAATCGGTAATGAAAGATACAACGATGGAATTATTGGTGGTAGTCAGTAACCAGGGACATAACGATCTTGTCATGGATGCGGCCAGGGGCGCCGGCGCTTACGGCGGCACGGTAATACATGCCCGGGGTACCGGCATGAACCAGGCGGAACTTTTCTTCGGGGTGTCGCTTGCTTCTGAAAAAGACCTGACCTTCATCGTAACGAAAAAAAACCAACGCAATGCCATCATGTCGGCCATTATGAAAGAAGCCGGCATGGATACGCCGGCCCAGTCCATTGTTTTTTCCCTGCCGGTTACGGATGCAGTGGGACTGAATACGGGGGGCGAAGATACCAAATAGATTGCGCTTGGGAGCAGGAGATCGCAGCGTTTCATGAATTGAAATGATAACATTAAGAAGACAACAAGTCCCGTTATGCCGGTTTTGTTCAGCATAACGGGACTTGTTTTTATTAATGTTGAATTTTTAATTTGCTGCTGCAAAAGACCGGTGAGGTTTTTGCAACTCTACGGAGTACTATACCCGTTGGAGGGCGTGTCTTTGTTTCAACCTAAATCTGGCATGTTGGCCGTTCTTACTTTACTTCCGCAATCATACTCTTGATGTCGATCTTCTTCTTCTGCATATCGTTGGCCAGCAAAAATTCCTGGGTTTCTTCCAAATCTTTCAGGTCTTTGGCGGTGATGGAGGTAGAGAAATCATACCAGGGCGCCATCAGTTTCACGTCCTCGGGGGAGAGACCGGTTTCTTTGGCGGTGAACTCGAAGGCTTTGTCCTGATTCTTTTTCATGAAGTCGATGCTTTCCTGATGCAGGGCCATGTATTTTTTCACAGTCTCCGGATGTTCTTTCAGGAATTTTCCGCTGACGCCGATGACGATGGTAGCGTTCACCAGGCCTTCTCCGTTTGCCAAAATGCGTGCGCCGGCTCGTTGGGCGCGCAGGACATCCGCACCGGCAACCAACGCGGCGTCAGCTTCCCCGGCAAGCAACGCGTTGACGGCGGCAGGGATACCGATGGACCGAAACTCCACATCTTTTAAGGTCAGTTTTTCTTTCACCAGCGCAGCGGCTAAAATCTGATGAAGGATTGTACCCTTGGGCCCTACCACCCGTTTTCCTTTCAAATCGGCCGTGGTTTTGATGGCCCGATCCTTTACCATGATGTTAAAAGCTTTCGGCGCACGGCTGTAGATGCCTACGACTTTTACGTCCGCACCGTTGGAAGCAGCCAATATGGCGCTGGTGCCGCCAAGGCAGCTGGCGATGTCCAAAGAACCCGCCGCCAGGGCTTCAGTCTGCTTGGCGCCGGAACTGATTTCCGGAAATGTGACCTTGGTTCCGTCTTTCTCAAACCCCTTTACGATTGTCTTGTTCGCTTTATCTACAATGCTGGGAATGTTCAGAGGCTGCTTCACGTACGTGACTTTCAGCTCCTTCAGCGGAGCGGCTGCTTTTTTTTCCGGCGCTTTGGGCGCGCTGCCGCCGCAGCCTGCAAGGATGGCGGTCAGGGTGAACAGTGTGAATAATACCAGTACAATTCTTTTTTTCATGGTTTTCCCTCATTTCCTAATCAATGTGTGATAAATCAAACGCAATACCTGCTTGGGTTTAGCTTGAGTTACCTATTGCTAATTATAGCATGATTTTTGAAAAAGGGAAGATACTATTGTAGGAAAATATCCCGACGAAGCTGGGAGGATTTGCTGATAATTTAACACCTTTTATGATAATCTGTTTGCAAAATCGAGCAAATTGTTGTAAGATGAGTACAGTATATATATAAGTAGGCTGGGTAGAATGGCCCGGCCGGCTAAAAAATGAAATTATATTGTTCTAAGGTTTTAGAGAGGACACCATGGACTTGACGAAGACGGCTGAGGCATTGAAAAAACGCGGATACGAAGTGAGCTGCTTTGGCACGGGAGCGGAAGCGGCGGCGTATTTAAACGGCAAAATTGACGGCATGACTGTAGGCTTCGGTGATTCGGAAACGCTGTTGCAAATGCATCTGTTTGAAATGCTGCAAACGCATAACGACGTGTATCACCCTAAATATCCAAGGGAGGGGAAAAATTTCTATTCCACTGCGAAGGACTGCCTCACTACGGATATCTTCCTGCTGTCTGCCAATGGGCTGGCAGAGACAGGGGAGATTGTGAACATTGACGGGACAGGCAATCGGATTGCCGGCTCTCTGTATGGACATAAGAAAGTGTATTTTGTCATCAGCCGGAATAAAATCTGTCCCACGCTGGAGGAGGCGGCGTTCCGGGCCCGGAATGTGGCGGCGCCTTTGAATGCAGAACGGCACGGATATAAAACGCCCTGTGCAATTAAAAAGGACCGCTGCTATGATTGCCGGAGTCCCCAGCGAATCTGCAGCGCCCAGACCATTTACTGGCGCAAGATGAACTATACCGAGATGGAAGTAGTATTGATTGACGAGGACATGGGATATTAATTTTATGAGGAGGAAATAATCATGATGAAGAAAATGTTGTTATCTGTTATTACCGGAAGTATGGTTTTAGTCGGATCTACCTGCTCGGCAACCGTACCTGCTGACCAGTTGGTACTTGGCGGGATACAGTATGGCGCCTCCATCAGCGCAGTGGAAAGCGCCTATGGAGCTCCCCGCAAGTCGGAACGGGAAATGAAGCCGTATGGTGATAAGGTTGAATACAAATACGGAAATACACTGGAATTTGAATTCCTCAACGGCAAGGTGGTTAAAATTAAGGCCGACGATTACAGCGATGCCAAAACAAAGGCGGGCATCGGCTTGGGAATGGATGCCGCTGCTTTGAAAAATGCATATGGCGCTCCGGACGCTATCCATGAAGAAGACCATATTTATTACGCGGCCGGAATGCAGGGCATCGGGTTAAAGTTTGAAGTAAAATACGGGAAAATAACCGACATTAAAGTGGGTTCCTTGTATTAAGTTGCGATATAACGGCTGTGCTTACAAATGTAGGACGCTGTAATACTGCTAAAAAGCTTAGGGGGTAGTAGTGTGAAACTCACAGCAAAACAAAGAAAATACTATAGTGAGCTGTCCCGCAAGATTGCGGTGGGGCTGGCCTCCGGTCTGCTCTTTGTGGGGATTGGGCAGTACCCGTCCATCGCGTTCGCGCATCCGGATCCATCTACAACAGGCAGCTACAGCACTACCGACGACGTGTCCGGCGGGAAGTACACCGTGGAACGAGGGCCCGGGTTAGCTGTTACTACCGAGGCCGCCGGCGGCGCCGCTGTCAATCCGGACAAACCCGCGGTTTCTGTCACCAACAGCACCCTGACGGTGAACGGTATGCTGAGTAACAGCGGCTACGGCGGCTATGCTTACCGCGACGCTCTCGCTGCTGCGGCAGCTACGCAGAACAGTCTCGTACTAAACGGCACCATTATGGTCACCGCCGACGACGACAGGCTGTACGGTGCCTTCGGCGGCTTTGCTTATGCCGGACTGGAGAAAGTTCCCGTTGGCAGCGACGGCACGCTGGGCGCCGACGCGTCAGGCAATACCGTAACAGGCACGGGCGCAGATTCCACATTCCATTTCGTTACAGATTTCAGCAAGATAACCATTCCGGAAGTTACGGAGTACAGCCCGGGAACCATTTCGCCGGAAGCCGGCCTGGAACTGAAGTCGGCTCTTATGGGCGGTTACGCCGCGACTTCGGTGACGAGCATTGAGGGCGCCGCGGGGAAACGAAACGCGCAGTCTATCCGTGCGTCGGCTGTAGCCGATAACAATACGGTAACGTTTTCCACACTGAACCTTCAACCGGAAGTTGCTGTCACAGGGCAGGACGGTTCCCAGGGACAGGCCATTGAGTACCGCAGCATGGTGACGGCGGGCGGCGGCCAGGCCATGGCCCTGAACAATACCAGGGGCAGTTATGTGGACCACAGCGACACCAACACCGCCTCCTCCGACGGAAATACATTCATCGTCGGCACGCTGAACCTGGAAGAAAGGGTCAACTCCGTTAAAGCTGAGCTTGAGCAGACTACCACCCTCAGCGGCGGCGACGCGCTGGCCCGGTATCAGTCTCCCTCTTCCATGGAGAAGCTGGAAAGCGAAGATCCCCAGAAGAATGGTAAGGTAAGCATAATCACCGAGAGTTACCAGAATACTACATACAGCAATATCATCAATACGGCAACCGCCGACAATAATACAGAAACGCTGGACGCCATCATTCTTGGCGGCAAACTCAATACTGACGACCAAGGCCAGGCAGCTACTGACATTGAGGCCGAGGGAGAGCTGGAAACAAGGGCTGGTCATGCCGAAGCTATCGTCTTCCTGAACGACATGGATTCGAAGCTAAACGGTCTTGTGAATAACGCCCAGGCCAATGGCAACGCCCTGACCGTAAGGAAAGTGGAACAGAATATCGCGCAAAATACCCAGCAGGATGCACAAGGAACCGTCATCCAGGCCTCTACCGTGACTATGATGTTGCACGGCGGCAATGCCCGGACCGAGGTCACACAAAACGGTACGCACAACGTAAGCTGGACGAATGTACAGAACTCTGCCGCAGCAAACAACAACACGATCACGCTGGAAAACATCAGCTCAAACGCAACGGAAAGTTCCCTGACCGGCGGCGCGGCCACTTCGGATATCATGCCCATGGAAGGCACGGGCGCCATGACGGTAATCATCGCATCTAATACAGCCTCAGCCAGCGGCAACACGGCGCAGATGGGTCTAAACACGCCGGTGAATATGGGGTTGGGTTGTGTCGTCAGCAGCGGTGTGGCTGACGTTTCCGTAGCGGCTCAAAACAATTTCAATAACAATGCCGGTACGGACAACGGCCTGACGATGACCGTGGAAACCATGAATGCCGACGCCAGCAACAATACCATTAAAGTGAATGGCAATATTGACAGCAGCGGCAACAACCAGTCCCCCGCCACGACTATCACTGCAAATGGCGGCTCGGCCACGGCGGGTCTGAGCTTTGTCGGCGCCACAACGAATACATACATAAGCTATGACAAGGCTTCCTGGCAAAACGGCGCAATTACAGCCAATAACAACACAGTGGATCTGACCACCGCGTATACCTATACAGCGGCGGGAAAAGGCGCCCTGCCAAAGGCTGCCCTTCCTACCTTTACAGCGGTGGGCGGCAGTGCCAGCGGCAGTCTGGGCAATATGAATACCAACGCCAATGTGACATTGGGGAATTTGCGCCTGGAGGGAACCGGCAATGCAATCACCATCAATAACAGCATAGACATTACCAACGCGCCGAAGGGTCAGCTGGACACGAGCTATACACTGACCGGCGGTGCGGCTTCCTTTGGAATCAATAATACAGCGCCGGTGCTGAAGGACGCGCAGGGGACAGCGCTGCCAGTTACTCCCCAGCCTTTCAATATCGCCAGCGCTGCGCCTACCATCACGGCCAGCAGCAATACCATCAACGTAACGGAGACCATCACGGGCACGGCTGGTTCGGCATCCGGGGAGACGGCTGGTTCTGCATCTGGGGAGACGACTGGTTCTGCAACCGTGGATACTATCGAAGGCGGTAATGCGTCCTTCACCTATCTGGACGATACAAGCACCGAATCTACGGTCAACCTCACGCCCACTATTGAGGTTGCCGGCAATACGGCCACAATTACAAGCACGGATACCAGCAATGGGGACGTCGCATCCATTGAAGGAAGCACTTTCTCCGGCGGTACGGCAGCTTCCACCATCACCAGCGGCAAAGCTCCGGCAGCGGGTGAAACAGCAGCTACCTATACGAAAGATAACACAATAAAGTATGCCCCGACGATGACCGTCAGCGGCAATACGATGACCCTCTCCAGCAGCTTTGACGCTTCCACCGGCACTACCGCAAGCGGGACAGCGGCCGGTGTCATCAGCGGTGGCAAGGCGATTCTCGACTTCGTCAATTACGGAAACAACACCGTCTTTGATGTCAGCCCCCGGGCGGACGTGACGGGTAATACGGCCCAGGTCACCCTGAGCAACATGGCTGCGACCAGCACCTTCACGGGTCTCGCCCGGGCTTACGGCGGCGCGGCGGAGATGACCCTTACAAACGGCTCCGCTGAGTCAAGCTCCAATGGCTCTACTGAGTCAAGTTCAAATGGTAGCTCGGGAACTGAGACAAAAACCGAGACAAAAACGCCGGCCTCCACGCCAAAAGGTCTTTCCTTTACCGCTTCTCCGGTGCTGAATGCCAGCGGCAACACGCTGACGGTTCAGGACACGGCCAGTGATGGAGCCAGTGCTTCACAAGCTGCAGGTGTCACGGGCCTTTACGGTGGACGATCTGCAGTGCATGTAACAGATCTTGGCACTGGCACTAAGTCTGCACTGTCTGATGGCAAATTGACCGCCGATAATAACACCGTCACTACGAACCGATCCGCGGTGGATGTTTACGGCGGGCAGGCGGCCATCGAGACAGATGCTCCACAAGATGCCCCGCTCACTGCCACAAATCTTACGATGAGCGCCAGCGGAAACGAAGTGAATATTGACGGAAACTGTGCAAAAGACGTTTATGGCGGCAATGTTCTGCTTTCAACCAATATAACGCTTGCGGATACGCCGACCCTCAGCGCGGATAACAATACCGTGAACTACAATGCCGGTAACGTGCTTGGCGTACTCTACGGCGGTCTGATCGATAACGGTGGGACGCAAAGCTTCGGAAAAGGAAACACGCTGAACGTAAGAGGTACCGGTCTTACAGCGAAAAATATCGCTGCATTCAACACGGTGAACTTCTACACTTCTCCCGGGAAGATAAAGGATACGACCCTGCTGACATTAAACGGCGGGCAACAGACAGACCTTTCCGGGGTGCAAATCAATACTACGATCCATAATGGTTCTGTATTGTCTGCGGGGGATGTGGTGCATCTTTTGGCCAATGACGCGACCATCAAGACCGATGCGGCTACAGATATTACAAACCCGGTACAAAGCGGGGTAGTTGAATACAAGGGCACAACGAAGTTAAGCGAAGATGGGAAGAGCCTCGACTTCACCGCGGAATCCAGTTCCCTCACCGAGCAGTCCAAGTCCCTGACGGAGACCCGGGCCGCCACCACCACCTTGCTGAACTCCGGCGCGGACTTTTTCGCCTCTGTCGGCATTACAAATGCGGTCGATGCGGCGGTACGCGAGGCCTTTGGCGACGCCGGGGGCGCGTCGGCAGGTGCACTGTCAGGCGGCGCCTCATCTGATGGAAGTAACACGGAAAGTGGAAACGACTCTGCTGGCGAAGTGAAAGCGGTACGGAGCGGCAGCTTTACTCCTTTCGTTGCCGTGGGCGGCTCAAACATGCGAGCCAAATCCGGCTCCTACGTTGATACGCATGGCTGGAACATCAACGCAGGCTTTGCCCGTGTACTGAAAAACAAGAACGGTACTATGGCCTTCGGCCCTATCGTGGAATATGGCCGGGGCAACTACACCTCCCATCTGGACGACGGCACCCGGGGCGATGGCGATGCAAAGTTCTTCGGCGGTGGATTGTTCCTGCGGCAGGACAATACGAGCGGCTTCTGGTACGAAGGGAGCCTCCGGGCGGGTCATATGAAGAGCGATTACCGGGGCAACCTGAACCTGGCGAACGTGACCTACGACACTAGCAGCAATTATTTTGCTGCCCACCTGGGTATCGGTAAAGTAAATAAAGTCAGCGAAAAAGGCAGCCTCGACCTCTACACGAAACTGTTCTATGCCCATCAGGGCAGTTCCGGAGCGGATCTGTCCACGGGACAGCATTTCGAATTCGGCGCTGTGGACTCGGTACGTTGGCGCGTGGGAGGCAAATACAGCCACCAGGTCAGCAAGACAGGGCTCATGTACGCAGGCCTCGCTTACGAATACGAGTTCAAGGGCGATGCTACGGCTTCCTATCAGGGCATGAGCACGCCCGGCCCAAGTATCAAAGGCAGCAGCGGTCTTCTGGAACTGGGTTACAGGATGAAACCGGGCGCCAAGAGTCCGGTTACCCTGGATTTCGGTCTGAATCTATGGGCGGGGAAAAAGAGAGGCATCGTTGGTCTCCTCAATGTGAGCTGGTAAGTGTAAGTAAAAAACCACAACCAGGTTGGCGGAAAACCAATAAACCGTTCCCTGTTAAGAAGACAATAAAATACTATTTTGAGACGCTGGCAGCTTCATGTTGCCAGCGTCTTTTGTCTCTATAAAAACCTTGACATAGTGGCGGGGTTTTAAGCATACAAAAGCAAAAATCCGGAGCTTTGTGACTCCGGATTTATTATTCTGCCAGCAAATCCAGAATTTGCTGGCGCATTTCCTGCAGTGGAGGATCGGCTGCTTTGCGGGGAGGAGGGAGATTAACCGGCATATCAGCTTTGATATTGCCGTTTTCCATGACCAGGATGCGGTCGCCCAGCAGCAGGGCTTCTTCCACGTCGTGGGTGACGAACAGGATCGTTTTTTTCTGATGCTGAAAGAGTCGCAGCACCATGTCCTGCAGGTTACGGCGGGTGAAGTAATCCAGCGCGCTGAAAGGCTCGTCCATGAGAATCAGTTCCGGATCGTAAAACAGCGTGCGCCCCAGGGAAACCCGTTGGGCCATACCGCCGGAAAGCTGTGCGGGATAAAGGTCGGTGGCTTCCGTCAGTTCCAGTTCCTGCAGCAATTGCCGGCAACGTTCTTCCGGTGAAGGTAACGAAATATCTGAATTAATTGAAGTGGTATTTTGCTTATGCGTTTTTTCTTTCTTGTTTTCAGAATTGGGTGAAAGGTTAGATACTGCCCATTGATTCTGATTCGAATTCGTTGCATTTCCGTCCAGTCCTTTCTGCGAAAACATGATATTTTCTTTCACCGTGAGCCAGGGCATGAGCCTTGGTTCCTGAAAGACGGGGGCGGTTTTGGCAGGCAGGCCGGTGATGCAGGAGGCAACGTTTGTGTTTTGACCGGTTGTGCTGTATGATGCAGTCGTCTGGTCTTTTACATTCGTAACAGTATCCGGCGTTTCCAGTCCGGCCAGCAGTCGCAGCAACGTAGTTTTACCGCAGCCGCTTTTGCCGACGATGCAGGTGAACGAGTGGGGCTGAATCGCCAGCAAATCAATGTTGACCGCTGTTTTATTGCCGTAAGTCTTCTTTAAGTTGTGAAGTGTAAGAAGAGTAGTATCCATAATTGTTTGTGCTTGCTCCTGTTGCCGAAGAGAGCGTCTGACTAAAAAGGGCATTTGTAAGTTATTTGTTGACGCGTAGTTTAAAACAAAGCAGTTTTACTTTTTCTGATACCAGGGAATGAGACGCTGCAGGATATGCAGGAACACCCAGTCCAAAATGCTGCCAATGATGCCGATGCACAGCATGCCTGCCAGAACAATATCCGGGCGCGACATTTCCTCGGCGTCAAGGATCAGGTACCCGATACCGGCAGAAGCGGCGATGAGCTCGGCGCCGATTAATGCGCGCCAGCTGTAGCCTAACGACAGCTGCAGTCCGGTGACGATGGCTTCCAGTGCGGCAGGCAACTGGATATGGCGGATCAGCTGCGTCTTGGAGAAGCCCAAAGACCGGCCTACTTCCAGCAGCTTCGGGTCGCAGTTGCGGATACCGCTGCAGGTGTTCAGGAACAGGGGAAAGAAAGAAGCCAGAAAGATGATGGTGAGCTTGGAGGCTTCATCGATGCCTGCCCATAATATGATTAAGGGAATGGCGGCCAAAGGCGGCACATGCCGTAAGAATTCCAGCAAAAACCAGCAGTAGGTGTAAAAATACCGGCTGCGCCCGCATAAAATACCCAACGGGATCGCGGTGCAGGCTGCCAGCAGGAACCCGAAAAATACCCGGCGCAGACTGATGGACAGGTGTTTCGCCAGTTCACCGGAAGCGGCCAGTTCCGTCAGCGCCTCCCATACCATTCCCGGGGAGGGGAGCAGATAAGGGCTGAAGACCTGCATGCGGGTGATGATATACCACAACAGCAGCAGTATTACCGGTAAAATCATTCCGTTACGAATTCGTTTCATGGATAACTCCGAAAATGAAAATTAGAGCGGCACAAATCTGTACCGCTCTAAGTATAACATGAATACGAGGTCAAGAAAAGATACGGACCAAACAACGGAGAGAATTATATTACTTCATTGTCGGCTGATTAGCGCAATGGCTGCAGTGGGAACATTTTCCGCTGCAACAGCTGCAGCCGGTTTCACCCCCGTCGTTTTTTAATGCACTGAAGAGGCGTTTCATCAGCCGGTAAGCGGTGAAAACGAACGCCAGAAAAATAACGGCGAAAAGAATAGAAGATGGAAGATTCATGACGGGTCTCCTATAAAAACTGAATGTGTTGCCAATACTATTTATGCATGTACATTTTCCTGCGGCTTCACATAGGGCCTGGCCGGACGGAGAATGAAGTACAGCGCAACCAGAACCAGGAACAGCGCGATACCCTGCATGGGTCCGAAGGGCACGTTGCCGATGTACCAGCTGCCCAGATTATAGAATACGAAAGCCAGGGAGTACCCTAAAATCGCCTGGAACGCAATAGCGAAAAGTCCCCATTTACGGCTGCCCATTTCACGGTAGCAGGTGGCCATAGCAACAAGGCACGGTGGGTCAAACAGGTTCAGGATCATGTAAGAGAAGGCTGCCATGGGAGGCATCAGTTTGGACAGGGATTCCATAACCTGGGCTTCCTCTGCATCTTCCGCAGCGCCGGCCAGCATCGCCAGCACGCCGACGGCGTCTTCTTTGGCCAGGAAGGCGGCAATGGAAGCCACAGTGGCCCGCCAGTCGCCCAGACCGATGGGGGCGAAGATCCAGGAAATGCTGTTGCCCACAACGCCTAACATGGATTCTTCTACTTCTTCTACCATTTCGAAGCTGAAGTTATAGGTCTGCATGAACCACAGCAATACGCAAATCGGGAAAATAATCATGCCGGCTTTGATGATAAAACCACGGGCCCGTTCCCACATGTGGATCAGCACGCCTTTAATAGAAGGCATGTGGTAAGCGGGGAGTTCCATGACGAAGGGAGCCGGTTCCCCGGCAAACCAGGAAGTTTTCTTTAACGCGATGCCGGCCAGCACGATGATGGCCAGTCCCAGGAAATACATACCGGGAGCCATGAACACGGAATTGGGGAAGAATACGGCGGTGATCATGCCTATGATTTCCGCTTTGGCGCCGCAGGGAATAAAGGTGGCCAGAAGAATGGTCATGCGGCGGTCCCGCTCTTCTTCAATGGTACGGGCAGCCATGATGGCAGGCACGCCGCAGCCCATGCCGATGAGTACGGGGATAAAAGACTTGCCGGACAGGCCGAACTGACGGAAGATACGGTCCATGATGAAAGCAACGCGGGCCATGTAACCGGAGTCTTCCAGTAAGGACATAAAGAAGAAAATCAGCAGGATTTGGGGAACGAAGCCCAGTACGGTGCCTACGCCCCCGATAATGCCGTCAACCACCAGACCGCTGAGCCATTCCGGCGCAGCGATGGATTCCAGCATGTTTTTGGCCGCATCGGTGACGATTTCACCGAAGAACACATCGTTGGTCCAGTCGGTCATCCAGCCGCCGACGGTGGTGATGGAGATGTAGTACATCAACGTCATGATAATGAAGAAGATGGGCAGACCCAGGAAGCGGTTGGTCACCACCTGGTCGATTTTGTCGGACAGGGTCAGCGCATGCTTCGGACGGTTTTTGGTAATGCAGGCGTCGATGATGCTGCCGATATATTCATACCGCTGGTTGGTGATGATGCTTTCCGCGTCGTCGTCCATTTCCGCTTCGCAGTCTTTGATATGTTCTTCCAAATGGGCGGTGAGGCCGGCAGGAAGCTTCAGATCTTCCAGCACCTGCTCGTCACGCTCGAACAGCTTGATAGCAAACCAGCGCAGGGTGTTTTTGTCCACCTTGTCGCTGATACTTTCTTCGATATGGGCCAGGGCGTGTTCCACGCTGCCACGGAATACGTGCGGCAGTTCCGGCGCTTTGAATACCTGATGATTCTCCGCAACCTTTACCGCAGCTTCGGCAACGTCAAGGCAGCCTTTGCCTTCTAGGGCGCTGATGGGGTAGACCGGGGCTCCGATTTCCGCAGACAGTTTCTGCAGGTTGATGGTGTCGCCGTTCTTGTTGACCAGATCCATCATATTGATGGCGATGACCACGGGCAGACCTACTTCGATCAGCTGGGTGGTGAGGTACAGGTTGCGTTCCAGATTGGTGCCGTCGATGATGTTCAGGATCACGTCGGGCTTTTCGTTGATCAGGTATTTACGGGTGACAGTTTCTTCCAGCGTGTAAGGGGAAAGGGAATAGATACCGGGTAAATCCTGAATGATGACATTGTCGTGGCCTTTCAGCCGGCCTTCTTTTTTCTCAACCGTAACGCCGGGCCAGTTGCCAACGTACTGGGAACTGCCGGTGAGTTCATTGAACAGGGTGGTCTTGCCACAGTTGGGGTTGCCTGCTAACGCGATTTTGATATCCATTTCGTTTCTCCTTACTGTACTTCGATGCTTTCTGCTTCGCTCTTGCGAATGGAAAGTTCATAGCCCCGCACGTTTAACTCCATGGGATCTCCCAGGGGGGCAATCTTTACGACCTTGATCTCTACGCCTTTGGTGATGCCCATGTCCATAATTCGCCGGCGCAGTTTGCCTGTGCCGTTCAGTTTGGTAACGGTGCAGACACCGCCTACCGGAATTTCGTTTAATGTCATTTCAGATATCCTCCTTGCAATTTATGATTAGTTATTGCTAACTTAGGGAAATAATGATGCTGTATTTTTCAGATTTTAATGAGCTTGGTAATTCGCTAATGCACTGCTATAGTAAACTGTACTGATTATGTACTGGTCAGATTGCACTGACCGGCTTGAATAACTGCTTAGTACATGATGCGCCGTGCCATGGATTCGTCCAACGCTACGCGGGAATCGCGTACCTGCAGGATCATGTTTCCGCCCAGACGGGTGACGACGGTGATTTTGCTGCCGACGGTGAAGCCCATTTCCGCCAGATGCAGGCGGGTGGCATCGTTGCCGGTGATTTTTTTGATTTCCAAAACTTCGCCTTCCTGAGCGGTGGGAAGTGGTAACATGGTGAGAACCTCCTTGAACAGCATATATGATTAGCTGTAGCTAACTTATGGCTAAAATATTGGCCCCGGTCGAACTGTCCGAATCATAAAGCGTTAGCCGGGACTAACCAAATGATACACCAACCCCGGAAGTTTGTCAAGGCTAACCGGATTACGACTTACAGAAACGCTGATTCATTTGTCTGCACACAAACTCATTGAATCAATGTCTCCTTAAAAAAATCAAATTAGTTCTTGACATAGAGTCAAGTTTAGCAGGTATAATACATATATAAGGTAGGAAACATATAAACAGAGATTTTGAAAAAGGGAGGAAGCATCATGGAAAAATCAAAGGTGTATTTTACAGATTTCCGGGTACAGGTGGGCGTAAGCCTGTTGCAGAAGCTGAAAACGCTCTGCCTTGTGGCAGGCATTAAGAAGATCGATATGGAAGGCAAGTTTGTGGCTATCAAAATGCATTTCGGCGAACTGGGCAACATGGCGTTCCTGCGTCCCCAGTATGCGAAGGTGGTTGCCGATCTGGTGAAGGAGCAGGGCGGGATCCCCTTCCTGACAGACTGCAATACCCTCTATCCCGGCAGCCGCCGGCATGCGCCGGAGCATATGGACTGCGCGAACCTGAACGGTTTCAATCCCACTACAACCGGCTGCCAGATCATTATTGCTGACGGTCTGCGGGGCACGGACGAAACCGAGGTTCCGGTTAAGAACGGCGTGTACGTGGAAAAAGCGAAAATCGGACGCGCTATCATGGATGCGGACGTGTTTATCAGTCTGGCCCATTTTAAAGGACATGAAATGACGGGGTTCGGCGGTGCGCTGAAGAATATCGGTATGGGCAGCGGCAGCCGGGCCGGTAAAATGGAACAGCATTCTTCCGGGAAATGCGTCGTGGATGAAGCATTGTGCCGGGGCTGCCGTCGCTGCGCCAAGGAATGCGGCTCCAATGCCATCACCTATGAAAACAACAAGGCCCATATCGACAAAAATATCTGCAAGGGCTGCGGCCGCTGCATCGGCGCCTGCACCTTCAACGCCATCAGCAACGATGAATGGGATGCCGGCGACAAGCTGGACTGCAAGATGGCGGAGTACGCCCAGGCCGTGTGCCAGGACCGTCCCTGCTTCCATATCAATCTGGCCATGGATATTTCCCCCAACTGTGACTGTCACGGCGATAACGACGCAGCGATTCTGCCCAACATCGGCATGTTCGCGTCCTTTGACCCGGTAGCGTTGGACCAGGCCTGCGTGGATGCCTGCCAGAAAGCGGCGCCCATGCCCAACAGCCAGCTCAGCGACAATCTGGCGAAACCGGACTGGAAGCACTATCACGATCACTTCATGGACAGCAATCCCCATGTGCACTGGAAAGAAACGCTGGAACATGCGGAAAAGATCGGCATGGGTACCAGAGAGTACGAGCTGATAAAGGTGAAATAAAAAGGACGTGCTGACAGGTTTTAAGCAGGATGAATGGGAAAAGAAACTGCTGTAAACGTCTTTAATACGAATCGTAGCGGCCTGATAGAGCTGAAACCCTAAAACAGTCGTGGTATTTCCACGACTGTTTTGATATAATGGGAGATAATAAAAGATTGTGGGGAGAAATCTATGCGTTATTACACAGTTCTTATGGATGGGGAAGAAAAAGTTGCAACCAGTGTGGACGGCAAATCATTGTATGTGTTAGACGGATTTAACGATATGGACGCCCTGATTGCTGCCGGGGGAGTGCAGGGATTTCCAAAAGATGCGCGGAAGGTAAGTCCGGAAGCCGTTAAACTTCTTTCGCCGATTCCCCGGCCCCGGCAGGACGTGCTGTGCCTGGGTATCAATTACACGGCCCACGCGGAAGAAGCAGAGCGGTTTTCCAAAGAAAGCTTCGGCGGGGAACGCCCGTATCCCATTTTCTTTTCCAAACGGGTCTGCTATTCCCAGGGAACGGATGCACCCATTCCCGCGTACACAGGGCTGGTGGATTCCCTGGACTATGAGTGCGAACTGGGGGTTGTCATCGGTAAAGACGCGAAGAATGTAAAACGGGAAGACGTGCCGGACTTTATTTTCGGTTACACCATCGTCAATGATGTAAGCGCCCGGAATCTGCAGACAAGGCATAAGCAGTGGTACTTCGGAAAGAGCCTGGACGGTTTCACACCCATGGGTCCCTGCATCGTGTCCGCAGATGAGTTCGCGTTTCCTCCAAAACAGCGGATTGCCTGCCGGGTAAACGGGGACGTGCGGCAGGATTCCAGTACGGCGAACCTGATCACCGGCATTACGGATATTATCGTCATGCTGAGCGAAGGGATGACACTGAAAGCCGGAACGGTCATCGCTACCGGTACCCCGGCGGGCGTGGGAATGGGCATGAAGCCGCCCACATTCTTAAAGCTGGGCGATGTGGTGGAGTGTGAAATCGAAGGCATCGGCGTACTGCGGAACTATATTGAAGGGTAAGATTGCAATCAGTACACACTGAGATTTCCGTAAGACTTTTGCTGTTTATTTTGGTTTGGGACAGAGATTATGCAACAGTCAGTTCATCAGCGATGGATCATGCACGTAGACATGGACGCGTTTTACGCATCGGTAGAAATACTGGATAATCCCAAATTGAAAGGATTGCCGGTCATTGTGGGAGGGCGGTCTGCCCGGGGCGTGGTTTCCACCTGCTCTTACGAGGCCCGCAAATTCGGCGTCCATTCCGCCATGCCGCTGTTCGAGGCAAAACGGCTGTGCCCTCAGGGTGTTTTCGTGCCGGTGCGCATGGGCCGCTATGCTGAAATGTCGGCAAAGATCATGATGATTTTCCGGGAAACGTCACCGTTGGTGGAACAGCTTTCCATTGATGAAGCCTTTGTGGATTTAACCGGCATGGAACGGCTGGGCGGGGCAGAGGCCATTGCCCATCAGGTGCAGGACCGGATCCAGGAAGAGCTGAAACTCAGCGCGTCTGTAGGACTGGCTCCCAATAAATTCCTGGCCAAACTGGCCTCGGATATGCGCAAGCCTCACGGCTTTGTGAGAATCACGCCGGAAGAAGCGGCCGGGCTGCTGGCTCCCCTGCCGGTGACCAAAATATTCGGCATCGGACGCAGCGCAGAAGAGAAGCTGAAACAGTTTGGTATTGAAAAGATCGGGCAGCTGGCCGCGGCAGATGTGGCAATACTGCGCAAGGTGTTCGGCGTAAATGCGGAACAGGTGAAGCGGCTGGCCCTGGGCTTAGACGACAGGCCGGTTGTCAATGAAGAAGAGGCAAAGTCCATTGGCAGGGAAACCACCTTTGACAGGGATCTTACAGATATGGATTCCTGCCGGGAGGCAGTACTGGACCTGTGCGGTCAGGTGGGCTGGCGTCTGCGACGGGAGCATCTGGCAGGGCACACGGTGACACTGAAAGTGAAGTTTGCGGATTTTCACACGATTACCCGCAGTTCCACCGGCGACAGACTGATTGCCTGGGATGAAGACATTTTCCTTTTGGCGGAGCAGATGCTGCAGAAGATTAATGTGAAGCCGGGCGTTCGCCTGTTAGGGATATCGGTGAGCAGTCTGTTCCGACCGGAGGACGAGCCGGTACTGGGTTTTGAAGACAATGAGCGGATGCAGAAGCGCAACCAGGCCATCGACGCCCTGAAAAGCAAATTCGGGGAGAACATCATCAAGCGCGGCATTACGGGGAAAAGAAAATAGGAAATTGGTGACTGCGTATGAAACAGAGCAAAAGCTTCTATAAAAATCTGATGGCAGTTTTGCTGACGCTGGCCTTTGGCATATTAGCCCTTGTGTTTGGCGTGTTGTTTATTGGCTGCGGTAACGGAGCGCCCAAAACGGGATCCGGGAAGCCAGAGGAGCGTTATATCGCCTTTACGAAAGCAGACGCCTTTAATCTCCGGCAGGTGATTACGGCTGACAGTTCTTCGTCGCGTACCATCATGTGGCAGTCGGAACCGGAAAACAAAGACGCGTTTGTGGAATACCGTGCGATTAGCAAAGCAGACGCACCTTCTAGCACACAAGATACTAAACCGGTGCAGAAAAATACAAACGATGCCGCAGTGAAAAGCAGTGTTTCTACACAAAAAGAACGCCTTAACGACAAGTTTACCGATAACGGAAAAACCACCTACGTCCACACGGTGACCCTGCAAAACCTGCAGCCCGGTACGGAATATGAATACCGGCTGGGGCATGAAAACCGGCGCAGCCAATGGTACCGGCTGAACACGGCGAATACTCACAACACCTATAAGGCACTGATTTTTCCGGACAGTCAGAGCGCCAAATATAAAGTCTGGGAAGAGGTAGCCATGCCGGCCTGGGAGCGCAACAGGGACGCCCGGTTCTTCATCACCATGGGAGACCTGGTGGATAACGGGGAACATTCCTACCAGTGGAATGAATGGTTCACCCGCATCGGATCCATGATCACCCGGATTCCCGCGGCGCCGGTTATGGGTAATCATGAAACGTACACCATGGACTGGAAAGTGCGGATGCCCCAGGCATATCTCCATTATTTCCAATTGCCGGAAGGAGCGCCGGCTTCCTACAAGAACCAGTTTTATTCCTTTGATTACGGTGACGTGCATTATGTTGTGCTGAATACCCAGATGCGGGAGATGGAAGAGTTTCAGCCCAATCTCCTGCAGGATCAGCTGGCCTGGTTCAGGGCGGACATGGAAAAAACCAGGAAAAAATGGAAAGTGGTGCTGATGCACAAAGACGTACTGCGGTATGGCTTCCTGACCCGCAAAACGCCAAGGGAAGAAGGCGTTTCCGAAGAAGGAAAAATCTTTATGCCGCTGTTTGACAAATATAATGTGGACGCAGTACTGACTGCCCACCTGCACACGTACCGGAACCGGGGGCATATTTACGGGTTCAAGCGGGACACAAAAGGGCCGCTGTATATTCTCACCGGAGTGGCAGGAGATGTGCGGTACCCGAGCCTGTGGAAACGGCATTTGCTGGACGTTGCTGTTGCGCCCCAGCCGGAAACCAATAACTACATGGTACTGGAAGCTTCTGCCGGGAGTTTGCGGTTCAGCTGCTATCTGCCGGACGGGACGAAGATTGATGAAGCGGAAGTAAAAAAATAGTGTTGTGTTCTCAAAATGCCTGATTTGTCGGAACACCTGTTTCAGCCCTGAAGGAATATGCGCCTTCAGGGCTTTTGTATGCATGGATACAGTATATTTTTCGACGATCATATGAAAGTGTTAAAAATATAATATAAATATCTTTTTGCAATGGATTTTATGTTCCTGAATACTGGTTTTTTGTTGACGGTTTTCGATTATATTGTTATACTGTGTACATATATTATTCTGATACAAAAAACCTGGCATAATTGGAGAAGGTGCCAGGTTAGGATTCAGTAAACACCGGTTACCGGAGTTTGTACGTGTACGGAGTTTGAACGTGTACAGACGAAAGAAGCCGTGATTTATGGGAGGGGGAACATCTATGAATCGGAAACTGAGAGATTTACCGGCGCCGCAGGGCTTATATGACCCGGCGTTTGAACATGACGCCTGCGGTATCGGGTTTGTTGTGAATATTAAAGGGGAAAAATCCTACAGCATTATCGACGATGCCCTGAAGATTCTGGAGAACCTGAATCATCGCGGCGCAGAAGGCGCGGACCAGAAAAGCGGCGACGGGGCCGGTATTTTGGTACAGATTCCCCACGACTTTTTTGTCCGGGAATGCGAGGTGCTGGGCTTTTCCCTGCCACCGGCAGGCGAATACGGCGTAGGCATGATCTTTGCCCACCGCTATGAATCCTTCCGCAAAAAGCAGATGGAAACGTTTGAGAAGATCGTCCGGGAGGAAGGGCAGAGCATTTTAGGCTGGCGCGAGGTCCCCATTGACGAGAGCATCATCGGGGAAGCGGCCAAGTCCATCCGTCCCCGCATCATCCAGGTGTTTATCGGCAAGGCGCCGGATGTGAAAAGCCAGATGGATTTTGAGCGCAAGCTGTACATTATCCGTAAGGTGGCGGAAAAGGAAATCATTCCCCAGAGTCAGGTGATGGGATCGGACTTTTATATTGCCAGCCTGTCTTCCCGGACTGTTGTGTATAAGGGAATGCTTACCTCCCTGCAGTTGCGGCATTTTTATCTGGACCTGTCCGACCTTGATTTTACGACAGCTATGGCGCTGGTCCATTCCCGCTTCAGCACCAATACGTTCCCCAGCTGGGCCCGGGCCCATCCCAACCGTTATATTGTGCATAACGGGGAAATCAATACGATCCGGGGTAACATCAACTGGCTGAACGCCCGGGAAAGCAAGGCCAAGTCGCCGTTCTTCCCGGATATGGAAAAGGTGTTCCCGGTAGTCGATGAGACCGGCAGTGATTCCGCCATGTTTGATAACTGCCTGGAGTATCTCATGATGACAGGGCATTCCCTGCCTCATGCCATGGTGACCATGATTCCGGAGCCCTGGGAGAAGGATCCGTCCATGCCTCAGGATAAGAAGGATTTTTACCGCTACCAGACCTTTATGATGGAACCCTGGGACGGTCCCGCGGCCATCTGCTTCTGCGACGGTACGGTGATCGGCGGCATGCTGGACCGAAATGGCCTGCGCCCTGCCCGCTACTATGTGACGAAGGACGACCGGGTGGTGCTGAGTTCGGAAGCCGGCGCGGTTCCGGTAGCCCAGGAACAGATCGCCTATAAAGGGCGCCTGGAACCGGGACGCCTTTTCCTGGTGAATACGGCGGAACAGCGCATCATAGAAGATGATGAGATCAAGCACATGCTGGCTACGTCCCATCCGTACGGGGAATGGTGCCGTGAGCACATCATCGAGATGGACGAACTGGTGGAAGAACGGGGCAGCATGATCAATGATACGCTGATCCCCTTTGACCTGAAAGAACAGCAGAAGGTTTTCGGCTACACCCAGGAAGACCTGACCCAGATGATCGTTCCCATGGCCCGCATGGGAAAGGATCCGGTAGGCGCCATGGGTATCGACGCGCCCCTGCCGGTGCTTTCGGAAAGACCCCAGATGCTGTATGATTATTTCCAGCAGAATTTCGCCCAGGTGACAAACCCGCCCATCGACGGCGTCCGGGAAAGTATCGTAACCTCTTCCCGGGTGATGATCGGCAACGTGGCCAACATTATGGAACCGGATGAAAAAGGCACGGCGGCGCTGGAAGTGCTGCGCCCCATCCTGACCAACCGGGAGATGGCGGTCATCAAGAACCTGCAGACCGACAAGCTGCGGACCGTGACCCTGTCCATGCTGTATCCGGTGAACGGCGGCGCGGAAGCCATGGAAACGGCTATCGAATCCATTTGCATCGACGCCTACCGGGCCATCCGCAACGGCGCCAATATTTTAGTGCTGTCTGACCGGGGCGTGAACTCCCGCATGGCAGCGGTGCCGGCGCTTCTGGCGTCAGCGGCGGTGCACAATTACCTGATTAAAAAGACGGTGCGCTCCGACGTGGGACTGGTGCTGGAATCCGGCGAGCCCAGGGAGACCCACCATTACTGTACCCTGATCGGCTACGGCATTACGGCTATCAATCCGTACCTGGCGCTGGACACGGTCCACGCGCTGGCAGCGGAAGGCAAACTGTTGCAGGGACTGGATGCGGCGCAAGCGCAGGCGAACTATCTGAAAGCTGCCGTGGGCGGCATTCTGGCCGTTATGGCGAAGATGGGCATTTCCACTGTGAAGAGTTATCACGGAGCCCAGATTTTTGAAGCGGTGGGCCTGAAACAGGAACTGGTCCAGAAGTATTTCGTCAATACGCCTTCCCGTATTGAAGGGCTGGGATTGGCGGAAATTGCGCGGGAGACCCAGCTGCGGCACCAGAACGCCTATAAAGACGAAGGGGATCTGCCCAGCGGCGACTATTATATGTACCATAAAGGCGGAGACCAGCCCCACATTCTGGATCCGGAAGCCATCCGCCTGTTGCAGAAGGCCTGCAAAGAAGAAGATTACAAGGCCTATAAAGAGTATGCGAAGATCGTTGACAAGGGCGCGGTGTACCGGTTGCGCGACCTGCTGGATTTCTACTGCCCGCCGGGCTGCAGCATTCCTATTGAAGAAGTGGAGCCGGTGGAGAAGATTTTGCTCCACTTCCGTACCGGCGCCATGAGCTACGGCGCCCTGAGCAAGGAAGCCCACGAGTGCATCGCCATTGCCATGAACCGTATCGGTTCCATGAGCAACTGCGGCGAAGGGGGCGAAGATCCGGCCCGGTTTGTGAAACTGGAGAACGGGGACGACCCCAGCGACGGGGTGAAGCAGGTTTCCACAGCCCGGTTCGGCGTTACCAGCAACTATCTGGTAAACGGCCGGGAACTGCAGATCAAATGCGCCCAGGGGGCCAAGCCCGGCGAGGGCGGTCACCTGCCCGGCGCCAAGGTGTTCCCGGAAATCGGCAAGACCCGCCATTCTACGCCAGGGGTAGCGCTGATTTCCCCGCCGCCTCATCACGATATCTATTCAATCGAAGATTTGTCGGAACTGATCTTTGATCTGAAGAATGCCAACAAGGATGCGGACATCAGTGTGAAGCTGACGGCAGGTTCCGGTATCGGTACCATTGCGGCGGGTGTGGTCAAGGCTAAAGCGGACGGCATCACCATCAGCGGGTTTGATGGCGGCACCGGCGCATCTCCCCGCTCCAGCATGCGTCATGCGGGCATTCCCTGGGAACTGGGGCTGGCGGAAGTTCAGCAGACCTTGTTGCTGAATAAGCTTCGTGACAGAGTGCGCATCGAAGTGGACGGCAAGATACTGACCGGCCGGGATGTGGCCATTGCCGCCATGTTCGGGGCGGAGCTGTTCGCCTTCGGCACGGGTCCTCTCATTGCCCTGGGCTGCCATATGCTGCGGGTGTGCAACCTGAACACCTGCCCCTTCGGCATCTGTACCCAGAATGAAACGCTTCGGAAACGGTTCAGCGGTAAACCGGAATACGTGATCAATTATCTGAAATATGTGGCGCAGGATCTGCGGGAAATCATGGCCCGCCTGGGCTTCCATACGGTAGATGAGATGGTGGGCCGGTCCGACCGGCTGAAGCAGCGGGAAAGCGCCGCCAACTGGAAAGCGGCGGAAGTGGATCTGGACCGTCTGCTGTTCCGTCCCTATACGGACATGGAAGTGGGACACCGCTGTCTGCACCGGCAAAAGCACAACATCGGGGAAACCCTGGATATGTCCAAACTGGTGCGCATGTGCAAGCCGGCGCTGGACTGCAAAAAGACCATCCGGGCCCGGCTGCGCATCCAGAATACCAACCGCGTAACCGGGACTATTCTGGGCAGCGAGATTACCCGCCGTTACGGGGAAGAAGGACTGCCGGAGGATACCATCAAACTGTCTTTTGTGGGTTCGGCAGGCCAGAGCTTCGGCGCCTTTATTCCGAAAGGTCTGACCCTTTCCCTGGAAGGGGACGCCAACGACTATCTGGGCAAAGGGCTGTCCGGCGGCCGGCTGATGGTGTTCCCGCCCCGTGAGGTTTCCTTTGCGGCAGAAGCAAATGTGATCATCGGCAACGTGGCCTGCTTTGGGGCCACCGGCGGCGAGGTGTATATCAACGGCCAGGCCGGGGAACGGTTCTGTGTACGTAACAGCGGGGCCACGGCGGTGGTGGAAGGCATCGGCAACCACGGCTGCGAATATATGACCGGCGGCCGTGCGGTGATCCTGGGAAAGATCGGACGCAACTTTGCCGCAGGTATGTCCGGCGGTGTGGCCTATGTGCTGGATATGCAGCCCGAGCTGTGCAACCGGGATCTGGTGGAACTGGAAAAACTGGAAGACGCCGCAGAACAGGATGAAGTGAAAGCCATTGTGGAGCGGCATATGGAGTTTACCGGGAGCCCCCTGGCAAAACGCCTGCTGGATGCCTGGGAAGACACGGTGCAGCGGTTTACGAAAGTCATCCCCAGAGAATACAAGGCCATGATGCTTAACATTGCACGCTTTAAGGCGGAAGGCCACAGTGACGCGGAAGCCAGAAGGCTGGCGTTTATGGAAAACAACTAAAAAACCGTAACATTGTTTACATATCGAGACGAGTTTTTGAATTTTTGCTTTAAAATGCGAAAAACCATTTGACGAAGTGTTTATCCGGTGTTAGACTACTTTACAAGTAAATATTGACCACAAAACCGTTGAGACGGAGATCAAGCCAATATAAGCGCTCACAGAGAGTCCGGGCAGCTGGGATCCGGATAGAAATGCTGGTTGGTAAATGGACCGTTGAGGGTGTGCTGAAATCGCAGGAGGCTGTACAGACAGAATCGCAATCTTGTTGCGAAATTCCGGTGAGAGTATTGCACAACGTTTCGTCCGCGTTAGGGAAGGAGGATGTGTTGGCATCCGCAGAGGGCACAGCAATGCTGTGAATCAAGGTGGTACCGCAGGTTAGATACTAGTATGACCTGTCCTTGTTAAATGCGAGGACAGGTTTTTTGTTGGGCTTTTTGAACAGGCGCCTGTAACTCGTAGGAAGATGTCCAAATAGGATGTGTGTCTGTATTCAAAAAACAAATGAGGGGGATTGGAAAATGATTAAAGAGGCCATCGTCAAGATAGTAAGCAAAGAGGACCTGACCTACGAAGAAGCTTACACGGTGATGAACGAGATTATGAGCGGGGAAACTACGGCTACGCAGAACGCGGCGTTTCTGGCCGCTCTCTCCACGAAAAGCGCCCGGGCGGAGACGACGGATGAAATTGCCGGCTGCGCTGCTGCCATGCGGGCCCATGTAACCCGAGTGGAAACGGGCATGGATGTGTTTGAAATCGTGGGTACCGGCGGTGACAACGCCCAGAGCTTTAACATCTCTACCACTTCGGCGCTGATTGCGGCGGCGGGAGGCATGAAGGTGGCCAAGCACGGCAACCGGGCGGCGTCCTCCCTGTGCGGGACGGCAGACTGCCTGGAGGCGCTGGGAGTCAATATCAACCAGAGTCCGGCAAGGTGTGTGGAGCTGTTGAAGGAAGCGGGCATGTGCTTCTTCTTCGCCCAGAAGTATCACACGTCCATGAAATATGTGGGCGCGATTCGTAAAGAACTGGGTTTCCGCACGGTATTCAACATTCTGGGACCGCTGACCAACCCGGCTTCGCCGTCCATGCAGCTGCTGGGTGTGTACGACGGCTATCTGGCGGAGCCCCTGACCCGGGTTCTCACCAGTCTGGGGGTGAAACGGGGCATGGTTGTGTACGGGCAGGACAAGCTGGATGAGATTTCCCTCAGCTCGCCGACCACCATCTGCGAGATCAAGGACGGCTGGTATAAGACGTATGCGATCACGCCGGAAGAGTTCGGCTTCGAACGCTGCAAGAAGGAAGACCTGAAGGGCGGCACACCGGCAGAAAACGCGCAGATCACGCTGGATATACTGAACGGCGTGAAAGGACATAAACGGAACGCGGTGCTGCTGAACGCCGGGGCGGCGCTTTACATCGGCGGCAAGGCCGGGGACATGAAAGAGGGCATCGCGCTGGCAGCGGAACTGATTGACACCGGCAAGGCGCTGGCCACGCTGCAGAAGGTCATCGAGGTCAGCAACAGGCCGGAATAAACGGGAGAGACGCTGGCTGTATCCTATATTATGGAAGAAAAGTTTGATAAAAAGGTTGTTAAAACATCGTGATCTTAGATACATTAGCGGCAGCGGCGAAAGCGCGGGTTGCCAAACTGGAAAAACAGAAAAACCTGGTAACGGTGCGGGCAGAGGCAGAGCAGGTTTATCACAGGGAAACCTACTATTATAAATATACAGCTTCTGCTGATTCAGAAGCCGACAGGAATAGGACGAAAAGGGATGCAAAGCAGGTCACGGACGAAAGAGATCCTGTGAAAGACGCAGTATGTGCAGGCCAGACGTCTGCCAAGCTAACGAAGCGCTTTCAGGAAAACCTGCAGCGTCCCGGGCTGAACTTCATCTGCGAATGCAAGAAGGCATCTCCTTCCAAAGGGCTGATTTCCCCGGAGTTTCCCTATCTGGAAATTGCGAAATCCTATGAAAGAGGCGGTGCGGCTGCCATCTCGGTTCTGACGGAACCGGAGTATTTCCTGGGGTCGGACGTGTATTTAAGGGAGATTGCGGCACAGGTTTCCCTGCCGGTGCTGCGGAAGGATTTCACGGTGAGTCCGTACCAGATTTACGAAGCGAAGGTACTGGGCGCCGATGCGGTTTTACTGATCTGCGCCATCCTGTCTGCGAGTCAGCTGGAGGAGTACAGACTGACAGCGGAAAGCGTAGGACTGGACGCCCTGGTGGAGACGCATGACGGGTGGGAAATTGAAACATCGCTGAAGAGCGGAGCAAAGATCATCGGCATCAACAACCGCAACCTGAAAGATTTTACGGTGGACATCGGCGCCTGCCTGCAGCTGCGGAAGGAAATTCCGGAAGACCGCGTCTGTATCGCGGAAAGCGGAATCCGGAATGAAGACGACATCCGCAGTTTGAAAATGAAGGGATTCAACGGCGTGCTGATTGGCGAAACGCTGATGCGCAGCGGAAACCCGGAAGAGATGCTGGGGAAGTTGAAGGAAGCGTGATTAAGTCGTCTGCATGCTGACCGGTTCTTTTTGTGACCTTAAGGGAAGCGTGAGGCGGGAATCATGTCCCACGACTAACAGATGAAGCAGGCGGGGATGAATTATGGTAAAAGTGAAATTCTGCGGCATACGCAGAACCGAAGACATAGAAGCGGTGAACCGGCTGAAACCTGACTTAGCAGGCTTTGTGTTTGCGAAAAGCAAGCGGCAGATCAGCAAGGATCAGGCTGCTGCGTTGAAAGAACTGCTTGACCCCGGAATCAAAACGGTGGCGGTGCTGGTAAACATGCCTGTTGAAGAAGCCGCGGCCCTGGCAAACACAGGCATCGCCGATTTGCTGCAGCTGCACGGAGATGAAGACGCTGCCTACATTGCAAAGCTGAAAACCCTGACCGGAGCGAAAATTATCAAAGCAATCCGGCTGCGGAGCGGGGGCTTGCCGGTACAGGGAAACGGAGCAGAGGAAAGGGTTTACACAGCGAATGCCGGACTTTTGGCAGAAGCGGCTCAGGCAGACTACTACCTGTTTGACACCTTCCTTCCGGACACCTACGGCGGAACGGGAAAGACCTTTTCTCTTTCCTTATTAAATAATCTTCTTATAGACAAACCGTTCTTCCTGGCCGGAGGACTGGACGCGGACAATGTGGCGGAAATCATCAGGCAGGTACAGAAAGACACAACACTGCTTCCATTCTTTTACGGCGTAGATGTCTCCGGCGGAATAGAAACTGACGGAGTTAAGGATCCGATAAAGATGAAAGCATTTATGAAAGCGATACGAGGGAAGGAAAAGACATGAGCAAAACCTAGAGAACGGTTGTGTCATTCTGTTGAAAGTTGGAGGGGCGACCCGGAAGGGTCCCAGTCTGACGATACCGAGCAACGCGAAGCTTGCTGAGCGTGCGCAGTGAGGAAGTGGGAAACGGGGCGCCCCACAACGCGACTCCGTTTTTGAGAAGTCTTTTCCTCACTGTGTGGTTCATACATATTTAGAGATTAATCAGGAGAGGGGTTTATCATGACAAAGGGAAGATTTGGAATCCACGGCGGACAGTACATTCCGGAAACGCTGATGAACGCAGTGCTGGAACTGGAACGGGCATACGAATACTATAAAAACGACAAGTCCTTCTGGGACGAGCTGCGCCAGCTGTACCGGGATTACGCCAACCGCCCCAGCATGCTGTACTACGCGGAAAAGATGACAAAGGATCTGGGCGGGGCCAAAATCTACCTGAAACGGGAAGACCTGAACCATACCGGCGCCCACAAGATCAACAATGTGCTGGGCCAGTGCCTGCTGGCGCAGCGCATGGGCAAGAAGCACGTCATCGCGGAGACCGGGGCAGGCCAGCACGGGGTGGCCACGGCGACGGTGGCGGCGCTGATGGGCATGGAATGCACTGTGTACATGGGCAAGGAAGACTGCGAACGGCAGGCCCTGAACGTGTTCCGCATGGAACTGCTGGGGGCGAAAGTGGTGCCCGTCACCACAGGAACCGGCACCCTGAAGGACGCAGTGAACGAAGCGCTTAGGGTTTGGACGGCCCGGGTGGAAGATACCTATTACGTGTTAGGCTCCGTTATGGGACCCCATCCGTACCCGGAAATGGTGCGGGACTTCCAGAAGGTCATCGGGGAAGAAGTGAAAGCCCAGCTGCTGGAAAAAGAAGGCCGGCTGCCGGATGCGGTCATCGCCTGTGTAGGGGGCGGGTCCAATGCCATGGGTCTTTTCTACGATTTCATCCCGGACAAGGACGTGCGCCTCATTGGTGTGGAAGCGGCCGGGGAAGGTGTGGATACGGAGCGGACGGCGGCTACCATTGCCAGGGGTTCGGAAGGTATCTTCCACGGCATGAAATCCCTGTTCCTGCAGGATGAATACGGACAGATCGCGCCGGTGTATTCCATTTCCGCCGGGCTGGACTATCCCGGCATCGGGCCGGAGCACGCGTACCTTCATGACATCGGCCGGGCGGAGTACGTGCCGGCTACGGATCGGGAGTCGGTAGACGCGTTCCTGTACCTGTCCAAGACGGAAGGCATCATCCCCGCAGTGGAAAGCGCTCACGCCCTGGCCTACGCCATGAAGCTGGCGCCCACCATGGACAAGGATAAAATCATCGTAGTGAACCTCTCCGGACGGGGAGATAAAGACGTGGCGGCCATTGCCAGATATTTGGGGAGGGATTTGCATGAGTAAGATAGCAGAGGTACTGAAGAACCATAAAAAGATGTTTGTACCGTTCATAACAGCAGGCGACCCGGACCTGGAAACCACGAAGAAGCTGATCCTGGCTATGGAAGAGGCGGGGGCCACGATTATCGAATTAGGCATTCCCTTCAGCGATCCCATGGCGGAAGGCCCGGTGATCCAGGAAGCCGATATCCGGGCTCTGAACGCAGGTACTACCACGGACAAGGTCTTTGATATGATCAAAGAGGTGCGGAAGGAGACAGATATACCGCTGGTGTTCCTGACTTACGCCAACCCGATTTTCCATTACGGCACGGATAAGTTCTATGCCCGCTGTGCAGAAGCAGGAGTGGACGGGACTATCGTGCCGGACGTTCCCTATGAGGAACGGGGCGAACTGGAAACCGCCTGCGAAAAGTACGGCGTGGACCGTATTACCATGATCGCACCCACATCGGAAGACCGGATCCAGCAGATTGCCAAAGACGCGAAAGGGTATGTGTACATCGTTTCCAGTTTGGGCGTGACCGGTGTTCGCAGCGAGATTACAACGGATATCGGGACGATTTACAAAAAGATCCGGGAAGTGACGGATACGCCGGCTGCCGTTGGCTTTGGTATTTCCACCCCGGCCCAGGCGGCAGAGATGGCCCGGCTCAGCGACGGGACCATCGTGGGCAGCGCTATTGTGAAGATGATCGCGGAGTACGGCAGGGACTGCGTGGAACCGGTCAAAGAATATGTAAAGAAGATGGCGGACGCAGTAAAACGGCAGTAATTAATAGATAGATTGATTTGATGTTTTGGAGGGGAATCATGGATTTTCGCAGTGTAATCGCCAGGCTGGAGCAGCAGGGCAAAGTGGTTCATGTGAAAAGCGAAGTGGATCCGGTACATGAGCTGGCAGGCATTGCCAAGAAATTTGAGGGGCAGGAAAAGATCGTTGTGTTTGACCGGGTCAAAGGGCAGAAGTATCCGGTGGCCTGCGGTCTCTGGTGGAACCGGGATATCATCGGTTCCCTGTTCGGTGTAAAAGCGGGAGAGGTTCCCGGCGTTTTCGCGGCAGCCGGGAAAAGCTTTCAGGAGAAACCGGTGGCGCCGGTTATCGTGGAAAATCCGCCCTGCCAGGAAGAAGTGACCCTGGCCCCGAATCTGTACGAACTGACGGTGCCTACCCTGGCGCTGGAGGACGGCGGCGCGTATTTCAGCAACTGCATCGTCATTGCGAAAGATCCGGATACGGGCGTGCGGAACACGTCTATCCACCGGCTGATGATTACCGGAAAAAACCGGCTGGCCATGCTGATGGATGTGGGGCGTCACCTGCGCAGTTATTATGAACGGGCGGAAGCCAAGGGCCAGCCGCTGGAGATTACAATCAACAACGGTGTGGACCCGGCAGTGTATGTTTGCGCCACCTATCCAGGGACCGGCATCCGTGATGATGAATTAGGCGTTGCCTCTGCCCTGAACGGGGGAGAGCCGGTACGTCTGTCCCGCAGCAAAACGGTAGGGGTAGAAGGACTGGCCGATGCGGAAGTCGTCATTGAAGGACGCATGCTGCCAAACATCCGGGAACCGGAAGGTCCCTTTGGAGAAGTCAGCGGTTTTTATGCCCAAAAGGATAACCGCTGGGTCGTGGAAGTAACGGCGATCACCAACCGGAAGCAGCCTCTCATGTCCACGTTGCTGCCGGGCAAAGAGGTCTGGAACTCTGTTGGCTGCACCGCGGAGGCTTCGATTCTGGCGACGGTTTCCAAAATGGTGGGCGGGGTGAAGAACGTATACCTGTCCCACGGCAACTGCGGCTTCTTCGGCTGTGTGGTACAGATGGAGCCAACCCGCCCCGGCATGGGCAAAAATGCTATCATGGCTGCGTTTGCCGCCTTCCCGCCCATGAACATGGTGACAGTAGTGAATTCCGATGTGAACATCTTCGACGCGGAGGATGTGATGCGGGCCATTACCACCCGCTGCAATGTGGCGGAGGACATGGTGATCATCAAACACGCGGCCTGCCACGAACTGAATCCGGCTACGGATTACGGGGTGGGAACAAAATTCGGCTTTGACTGCACCGTTAAGCCGGGTCAGGAAGAACGGAACAAAAAAGTCGCATTCCGGGATGTAGACCTGAGCCGTTATGAAATAGAATAGGAAATAGTAGTAAAATGCGAATTATTGTGGGAGTTACAGGCGCTTCCGGGGTCATCATGAGTTATTATCTCCTGAAAGCACTGAAGGATGCGCCTGACTGTGAAATACATTTAGTGACCAGCAAAGCGGCCAGGCTTACCTGGCAGTATGAAACCGACAGGCCTTTTGAGGAACTGACGTCTTTAGCCGATGCGGTGTATGAAGAAGACGACCTGGCGGCAAAAATTGCCAGCGGCTCGTTCGTAACCGACGGAATGATCATCCTTCCCTGCAGTATGAAGACTCTGGCGGGGATCGTCAGCGGCTACGCAGAAAACCTGCTGCTGCGGGCGGCGGACGTCTGCCTGAAAGAAAACCGGCGCGTGGTGCTATGCCCCCGGGAAATGCCGTTGGGGAAGATCCATCTGCACAACATGAGCCTGGCAGCCCAATACGGCTGTACCATCATCCCGCCGATGCTGACCTTTTATAACGGGCCACGGACGGTAGAAGACCAGATCCATCATGTGGTGGGTAAAGTACTGCTGCAATTCGGAATCATCTATGAACGGATGAAGTCCTGGGAAGGAAGGCGGTAGCGGATATGTTTGAACTTACGCAGGGGGAAGGAAGATATCAGGTTCGGTTCCGGGTGCTGACTGCCGATGGCAACGGGCTGGTGGTTTTTATTACCGGCGGGGAGCGCCCCCATTTAGGCGGTACAGCCCTGGCATCGCTGCCGCCGCAAGGCTGCGGGGACCTGTCCAGCTGCGATACCTGGGATATCACACTGCCCGGCCATAAGGACAAAGAACTGGCCCGGGAGCTTGCGCGGAAAATCTGCCTCGCCGTGGGCGAACCTGTTTCCGTAAATGTGGGGATCCACACAGACAATGCTTCCGGGGAAGAGATACGGTATCTCTGCAGTCAGGCGGAGGAACTGGCGGAACGGTTCATCGGCCAATATATTACAAATAAGGAAAAACACGGTTGACAGGTTATAAATTTTTACATGATTTTACATAATCTTATTTATATAATAAATTAAAGTGTTCAGGAGGAATGAAACATGACAAAGAAAGCACCCCACAGATTATATTTAACGGAAGAGCAGATCCCCACAGCGTGGTATAACCTGCGGGCGGACATGAAGGAAAAACCGGAGCCCATGCTGAATCCCGCAACGGGAAAACCGGTATCCGAGGAAGACTTGTATCCTGTTTTCTGTAAAGAACTGGCCCATCAGGAGATGGATAACGATACCCAGTATATCGAGATTCCCCCTGAAGTGCTGGAGATGTACAAGAACTACCGTCCGTCCCCGCTGTGCCGCGCCTACAATCTGGAAAAAGCGCTGGATACTCCGGCAAAGATTTACTATAAATTTGAAGGCAACAACACGTCCGGCAGTCACAAGCTGAACAGCGCCATTCCCCAGGCTTATTATGCAAAAAAGCAGGGACTGAACGGTGTGACCACGGAAACAGGCGCCGGTCAGTGGGGTACCGCCCTTTCGGAAGCCTGCTGCTATTTCGGCCTGCCCCTGGAAGTGTTCATGGTGAAGGCTTCCTATAATCAGAAACCGTTCCGCAAAGCAATCATGCAGACCTTTGGGGCCAGCGTGGTAGCCAGTCCCAGCAATACCACCAATGCAGGCCGGGCGATCCTGGCGGATAATCCGGATAACCCGGGAAGTCTGGGCTGCGCCATCTCCGAAGCGGTGGAACGGGCTGTTTCCGGCGACAATGTGAAGTATGTACTGGGCTCTGTGCTGAACCAGGTGCTGCTGCACCAGTCCATTGTGGGTCTGGAAAGCGCTAAGGCGATGGAGCTGCTGGATGAATATCCCGACGTAGTGGTTGGCTGTGCCGGCGGCGGTTCCAATCTGGGCGGTCTCATTGCGCCCTTTGCCAAAGACAAGCTGCAGGGGAAGGCGAATCCCCGTCTGGTAGCCATCGAGCCGGCTTCCTGCCCGTCCCTGACCCGGGGCCGTTACGCCTATGACTTCTGCGACACCGGAAAAATTACGCCCATGGCGAAGATGTACACCCTGGGCTGCACTTTCACCCCGTCCCCCATCCATGCGGGCGGGCTGCGTTACCACGGTATGGCGCCCATCCTGTCCAAGCTGTACCATGACGGCTACATGGAAGCCAAAGCCGTGGTACAGACCAATGTGTTCGAAGCGGCGACGCTGTTCGCCAAATACGAGAGCATTCTGCCTGCGCCGGAATCCGCCCATGCAATTCTGGGCGCCATTGAAGAAGCAAAACGCTGCAAGGAAGAAGGCCGCAGTGAAACCATCCTGTTCGGCCTTACCGGTACCGGCTTCTTTGATATGCTGGCATATGAAAACTACCAGGCCGGCAATTTGAACGACTATATCCCCACAGACGAGGAACTGGCGGTGAGCATGGACCGGCTGCCCAAGATTCCGGGAATACAGGAATAATTGAGTATCATTAATATTGAGACCAATACTGCAGCAGGAGGTCGGGCAGATGCCTCCAGGCCGCCTGTCAGATAAGGTGTCGGGTGCGCCCGGTTTTGCTTCATTAAGCAGAGACCGGGCGTTTTTATTGGCGCTAAAGCCCCAAAAACAAATTAGCCCCGCAGCAGCCTGCGGGGCTTTTTGGAGAAACAGAAGTCATTATATTTGACAAAAACAAATTTTTATGTTACATTGTCAGCTTAGTAAGGGAGTAGTCAGCACGTATTTCGTGCGGGATATCAACAGACTGGAGCAATCCTGGTATCGCCTTAATTGACGAGACTTATCTGCAGCGGGTGGATAAGGATCGTCTTTTTTTATTCACCGCTGAATAAAACATCACGGGGGAAAATAACCATGACGCTTTTGGAATTGTTACTTCTGGCTGTAGGGTTAAGCATGGACGCGTTTGCGGTTTCGATTTGCAAGGGGCTGGCGATGCGAAGGGCTACCTTCAGGGCGGGAATGACCTGCGGCATCTGGTTCGGCGGCTTTCAGGCCCTGATGCCGCTGATCGGATTCTTTCTGGGGACGTTGTTCGCGGATGTCATTCGCGCTATTGATCACTGGGTAGCCTTTGTCCTGCTGGGTCTGATCGGCGCCAATATGCTGAAGGAAGGGTTCGCAAAGAAAGAGGAAGACGAAGCGGACGGAAAAGGTGCGGATATGTCCATAAAAACCATGTTCGTGCTGGCGGTAGCCACTTCCATTGATGCCCTTGCCGTTGGGATTTCCCTGGCTATGGCAGGCAATGTGGATATTTGGACGGCCGTCGCCCTGATTGGTCTCTTTACCTGTTTCTTTTGCACGGCAGGAGTAAAAATCGGCAATGTGTTCGGCAACCGGTTTGAAGATTCGGCGCAGATCGCCGGCGGAGTCATTTTGATTCTCCTTGGCACCAAAATTTTGCTGGAGCACCTTGGTTATCTGGCGTAACAGCCACTGGGTTGTTGTCCGTCAGGCTGCAGCGGATGGTTGATGAAGACAAAACCGTTGCGCGGTTTACGAAAGCGATGGAACGGTTTGCCAACATGAAATAAACAGCCTGGGGAAAACGGCATTGACAATGGATTAGGAGTTTGTTAGAATAGGACATGTTAGCAAATGCTAACATGTCCTATTACTATTTTTCAAACTGTTATGGAGGAACTATGTTAACCACTGTCTGTTTCGCAAACTATCACATTGAACCCGGCACCAAATTACGTACTCTCATTGATGTTCCGCGTACCTTGAATGCCATCCCTGCAACGTTTATCAATGGGAAATATGACGGCCCTACCGTGCTCGTCACCTCCGGCGTACACGGCAGTGAATATCCGGGCATTGCCGCCTCCATGGAGCTTGGCAGGGAGTTGGATCCCAAAGACATCCACGGCTGTCTCATCATCATGCACCCTGTGAATGTTTCGGCCTTTTGGGCGCGCATGGCAGAGACCTGCCCCGAGGACGGTCTTAACCTGAACCGCGTTTTCCCCGGCAATTCTACATTAAGCCGCACCTATAAGCTCGCTGATTTCCTGCTGCGCGAATTCATCCTCAAGGCTGACTACTATCTTGACCTGCACAGCGGCGACCTTCAGGAAGATCTGCATCCCTATGCCTATTTCCCCGGAAACGCTTCGGAAGAGGTCAACAACAAGTCCCGTGAACTTGCCAGCCTGATCAACGTGGAGTACATGGTACGTTCTACCGCTACGACGGGCGCATACAACTGCGCGGCGCTGCACGGTGTGCCCAGCATCCTGGTGGAGCGCGGCGGTACGGGTTTCTGCTGCCGCGAAGACATCGACGAGTACAAGGACGATGTCATGCATGTACTGCAGTATGTGGGTATGGTCCCGGATTACGATCACGGTCATTCCCACACTTTTACGCCGCAGGAGCTGACCCGGATTGAATATCTTGAGGCTGACAAACCGGCGTGCTGGTATCACGCCAAACACAGCGGCGAAATGATTGAAAAGGGCGAACTGCTCGGTTACACTACTGACTTCTTTAATGAAAAACAGGAAGAGTTCCATGCTAAATTCAGCGGTGTGATTCTTTACATGACCCCGTCGTTTTCCATTACTCCGGGCCGCGTGCTCTGTGCATACGCGGAACTGCCGGAGGACTATGAGCCCCAGGTTCCCCATACCCACGTTCATACCCATTCGTTACCGGAAAAGGTGAGTGAATAAGACGGACTGGCTGGCGTTAAAGCCCCAATCAAAAAACCTCCGGCAGATTTCTCCCAGGAGAAAATGCCGGAGGTTATCTTTTTACTTTTTAATCGTCGTCGTCATCTTCCACGACCTGGCCGTACCCTACAAGGATGGTCCCTTTCGGTGCGGAGAGGGCCGGGCAGACGTACAGGATGACGCCGGAGATTTCCGCGTAATACTCAGTAATCGTCTGGCCGAACAGATCCGTGGTACGTCCCAGCACCTGGCCTTTCTGTACAAAGTCGCCGCTGTGGATGTGGTGGAACCAGCAGCCGGTCTCCATGGATTCCAGATAAATCATGTCCGTGATATCCCGAGGGTGGTAATGCCGCGGTTTAACCGGCAGTTCAAACATTTTCAGACGCCGCAGGATGTTGCGGATATCGTCCTTGTAGGCTTCGATATCTTCGTGCAGGCAGAGCCCCGCGCCGCCCCGTTCAATTAAAATGGAGGGCAGGCCGGTGCTGGCCGCGTAGTTGTAGGCACCGCCGGTGGCCAGGGAGCGGACCATGTATTCCACGTCTACTACTTTCGCTATACGCTTGGAGGCCTTCTCCACTTCCGGCGTGGGCTGGCCCGGATAATACACATAGGGATGCAGGCTTTCATGGATATCGCCGCTGTGCATGTCCACATAGTAGTCCGCAATGGTGAACAGGTTGCTGCTGATGAGGTAGGCGGTCTTGTCCGCCAAAGTTCCAAGCGGAGTGCCTGGGAAGACCCGGTTCAGGTTTTTGCCGTCTTCGGGTACGATGAATTCGCGGCGCGCCCAGAAGCCCTGGATATTGACCGGGTGCAGCAGAATCAGGCAGCCGTGTACATGCTCCGGCTCAATGTCCCGGCCCAGTTCTATGGCTGCGGCGATGCCCGGATATTCGCCGCCGTGGATGCCGGCGGTAATCAGCAGGGTGGGGCCGTCTTCCACACCGTTGATTACCGTCAGGGGTATCTTCGTCATCGTATCGGGAACCGGCAGCATGGTCCGCAGCTTGGTCCCCCGTTTTATTTCCAGTCCGCAAATCGTCATGTCCTGTGACATTGTAAATCTCCTTTTCTATGGGAATTGATGTGGGTATTATAACATAAAACATCGATTCGTTACAAGATTTTAAAACATTTAATAATAACTATTATTAATTTTGTTTATTATTCTTTGAATGCATGTGTAAAATACACTTTATAATGCTAATGAATACATGCCCGGGCGATTACATGAACCTGCGTATTTGCTGAATTAAAGCCTGCAATCTTTCGTTTGCCGACAAGATGGGTTCAAAGCAGGATTAATTACAGTTTTCTCTTGCAAAGAATACATCGATTTGGTATAGTAAGCGTAATAATAATCAATCTCAATAACTTAAGGAACTCAGGTGACTCATTTTGGCTAAAACCCTTGATTTGACCCACGGCCCCATCGCACGCAAACTGCTGTTGTTTGCGCTGCCCCTGCTTGGCGCCAGTCTGATTCAGCAACTATATACCACCGTTGACATCCTCTTTGTCAGCAATTACTTGGGCACGGAGGCTTCGGCAGCGGTGGGGGCCAGCGTACTGCTGAACTCGGCCCTCGTAAACCTGTTTACGGGTATCAGCATCGGCGCCGGCGTGGTCATTGCCCAGGCCTTTGGCCGCAAGGAAGAGGTACAGCTCAGCAAATCCATCCATACTTCCATGATGCTGGGCCTCATCGGCGGTGTGATCCTGACCGTTATCGGCGAAGTGACCGGATCTGCTTTTCTAAACGCGGTGAACACGCCGGCCAGCATTTTTCAGGACGCCCTGGACTATGTGCAGGTATTTTTCCTGGGGCTGACCTTTATGCTGGTCTTTAATATGGCGGCCGGCGTTATGCGGGCCCTGGGCAATTCACAGACCCCCATGCTGATCCAGCTGGTGTGCGGCATCATTCACGTAGTGACCAATTATCTGTTTATTATGTATATGAAGAACGGTATCCTCGCGGTAGCCTGGTCGTCGGTCCTGTCCCAGGTGCTTTCGGCCATTATTGCCGTGTATTACCTGCTCCACGATGGCGTCATCAGCATCCCGAAACTGGCCGTTGACCGGCCGCTGATGCGGGAAATCATCCGCATCGGTCTGCCTGCGGGCCTGCAGGGAGTGGTGGTGACCCTTTCCAATGTATTCGTACAGTATTTCATCAACGGGTTCGACGTGGTGGCTATTGCGGCCTTTACTGCCTACTACCGCATCGAGCTGCTGTTTTACATGCCGCTGGTCGCCCTGGGCCAGGCCATGATGACCTTTACCGGGCAGAATGTGGGGGCACGGCTCTATGATCGGGTAAAGAGCGGTCTGCGTACGACGCTGATTTTCGGCGTGGGTTATTCGCTGGTGCTGGCGGCCATCCTGCTTTATTTCGGTCGGGAGACCTTCGGCGTCTTCTACTCCGACCCTGCCGTCATTGACATGGGAGTCACCATTATCTGGGTCTCGTTCCCGTTCTATTTCTTCTATGTATTTCTCGAAGTCTTTGCGGATACCCTGCGCGGGGGCGGTCTGTCGGACGTACCGATGTATATCGTGCTGTTCAACCAGTGCCTGCTGCGAACGCTCATCCTGTTCGGGTTCATGCAGCTGGCTCATGACATCCGCCTGCTGGTTGCCGTGTACCCCATAACCTGGGGAACGGCCGGCGCCATGCTGTACTGGTATTACCGGAAAGGCACATGGATGAGGCAGCCCCCGGTGTAACGGAGCTTCATTTACCGGGTGTTTCCTGCAGGCCGGTTTTCGGAATGCAGGAACGATAACAGTGTGATATTAATAATAAAAATTACTAATAAGCATAATGGATATATTGACATCTTATTTTCGATATGATAGTATAAGCAAAGATAAGAATTAGTGTCTGCTAAATCCGTGATGGAAGGATAAAACCATGGAATCAGCTGAAAGAAACGGGCTTTTACCCTGTCGGACGCAGGCAAATGACAACAGGCTTTTGGGTGAATTTTTTCTTTTTATTTCACCTTTTTATATAATATCTAACTTGGAAAGGAAGGAACTCTATGAAAAAATTATCTAAAAAATCCGCAGCGTTATTGGTAGCAGGTCTCGTTACCTGTGGCTTGCTGGCCGGTTGCGGCGGCGGTGACAAGAAGGATGCTCCGAAAGACGGCGGCAAGGGTGCTGTTAAAGTACTGAACTTTGGCTGCCAGATGTATTCCGACGGTCTGATCGATCCGACCCTCCAGACCAACACCGCCTGGAATGTAAGCCGCTTTGGCATCGGCCAGACGCTGTTCCGTTTTGACGATAACGTAAAAGCCATTCCGCAGCTGGCGGAATCCGCGACTCCCAGCGATGGCAACAAGACCTGGACCATCAAACTGAAAAAGGGCGTTAAATTCAGCAACGGCGTTGAAATGACGGCTACGAAGGTTAAGGAATCCCTTGACTGGGTACGTGAAAAAGGCGCCAAGGGTTCCACCAACCCCACCAAGTTCCTGGATGCGAAGGCTGTCGTAACAGCTGACGATAAAGCCGGCACCATCACCATTAAATCCGAAAAAGCCTATGCCAATATGCCGGCAAGCCTGGCCGACCCCGCAATGTGCATCTTGGATTACACAGGCTCCAAAAACCCGAAAACCGGCATTATCGGAACCGGCCCTTACATGGTTAAGAGCTTCAAGGATCATGTAGGCTATGAACTGGTTGCCAATCCCCATTACTGGAATGGCAAGGCTCCGTATGAGACCGTTAACATCCTGTTCATGGGCGATGCTTCCGCCAAGGCTAATGCGCTGCGCGCCGGTCAGATCGACCTGGCTGAAAACATCATGAACGTTGCGGACCTGAAGGCCCTGCAGGCTGACAAGAAATTCACGGTTCAGGTTACGGCAGGCACCCGTTGCGGTTTCAGCTGGATGAACATGAAGGAAGGCAAGCCCCTGGCTAACAAGGCGCTGCGTCAGGCTATTCATAAGGCCATCGATTATAAGACCATCTGCAAATCCAACACCATCGGCGGTCTGTACACTCCCGGTCCATCCGTTATCCCCAGCTCTTTGGGTATGGGCTTTGACAAGCTGAAGAATCCCTATGAATACGATCCGGAAGGCGCCAAGAAGATCTTGGACGACGCCGGCATCAAAGATACCAACGGCGACGGCATCCGTGAACTCAACGGTAAAAATATCGAACTCCGTTACATCTCCTATGCGAACCGTCTGCTGAACGACTTCTCCGATGCCCACACTCAGTATCTGAAGGCTGTAGGCATTGGCGTAAAGAGCGAGTACGGCAGTTCTGACGACCAGTGGACCAAACTGGTTGCCGGCGAATATGACCTGAACAACAACAACTGGAACACCATGATTGCCGGTTCCAATACATCCTATATGGGTAACTGGTGGAGCAAGAACAAGGATAACTATTGCGGCTTCAAGAGCGATGCTTACGACAAGGCGTATGAAGAGATGATGGTTACCATGGATCAGAAGCGCTACGAAGAGCTGATGTTACAGTGCCAGCAGATCCTGATCGATGAAGCTGCGGTTCTGGTAGACGGCTACTACAACAGCTGCATCATCTACAACGACAAGGTTGCTTCCGCCCATATGTATCCGCTGGATTACTACTGGATCACCGACGAAATTAAGCCGGCCGGAGCGAAATAATATAGTATAAAATCCGCTTATAGGCGGCTATAAAAGCAAACACAAAGGATGCGGTGTACACCGTATCCTTTGTGTGATATTATTTTCTGTGGAAATCTGCAAAAGTTGCCTATGACGAGGAGAGAAGTCAATGAATAAGAACGCAATTATATCCAGATTGCTGCAAATGGTGATCGTACTGATCGGCATCAGCTTTCTGACCTTTTTATTAACCTACCTGTCTCCAGGCGATCCCGCGCGTAATATTTACACCCACAGCGGTGTTATGCCTACTTCGGAAATGATTGAAGAAATGCGCAGAAATCTGGGACTGGATAAACCCTTTTTAACGCAGTATACCGACTGGATCATCAACTGCCTGAAGGGGGATTTCGGACAGTCTTTCATGCTGCAGAAACCGGTTGCAGATCTGCTGATGGACCGTCTGTGGCCTACTCTGAAGCTGACTCTGGCTTCCACCATCCTCATGCTTTTGTTTGCAGTACCCTTAGGGGTTATTTCTGCTGTACACCACAACAAACCGATCGATTATCTTGTGCGGGCAGTCACTTTCTTTGGGGTGTCCATTCCCAACTTCTGGTTCGGCCTGATGCTGATCCTGATTTTCTGTGTTAAACTGAGGCTGTTGCCGGTAGTTTCCTCCGCCGGTGATTTTAAGTCGCTGATTTTGCCAGCGGTGACGCTAGCGGTTGCCATGACGGCCAAATATACCCGTCAGGTACGCACAGCAGTACTAGAGGAACTGCATTCAGACTACGTAATCGGCGCCCGGGCCCGTGGCGTTTCGGAAAGCAAGATCCTGTGGGGCAACGTGCTCCCGAATTCTCTGCTGCCGCTGATTACCATGCTGGGCCTGTCCGTGGGTTCCCTGCTGGGTGGCACCAGTGTAGTCGAAATCATTTTCTCGTATCCGGGCTTAGGAAATCTTGCGGTATCCGCCATTATGTCCGCAGATTATTTCCTGCTCCAGGGGTATGTACTCTGGGTTTCTGTCATCTACATGATGATCAACCTGCTGGTAGATATCTCCTACAATTATGTGGATCCCCGCATGCGGCTGAGGAGGTAAGCGTATGGATACGAACAAGAACAAATTTCTGAGTAACAGAGGCTTTGTCCTCTTCTCTGTATTGGCTATAATTATTGTGCTTATCGCCATTTTTGCCCCGGTACTGTCCGGAGGCATCGATCCCACGGCCGGAAATCTGGGGGACGCCATCATGGCGCCGGACGCGAAGCATTTGTTCGGTACGGATAAAATGGGCCGTGATATTTACGCCCGGGTTCTGTATGGCGCCCGTATTTCGCTGGCATCCACCTTTGTTCTGGTTTTGGCTGTCTTTGTAATCGGCACGGCGCTGGGTGTGCTGGCCGGTTATTTTGGCGGCTGGGTTGACGCAGTCATCATGCGTATTGCGGATATGATGATCGCATTCCCGGGCCTGGTACTGGCCATTGCCGTAGCCGGTATGCTGGGCGCCAGCATGCGGAACGCCATCATCGCCATTGCGCTGGTGACCTGGCCTAAGTATGCGCGTATGGCCCGCTCCCTGGTGCTGAAGGTTCGTCACACGGATTATGTGTACGCGGCCATCGTTACCGGTTCCAGTACCTGGCGCATGCTGTGGAAATATATGTTGCCGAACACGATTACGACGCTGGTCATTACGGCAGCGACGGATATCGGCGGTATGATGATGGAGCTTGCCGCCCTGTCCTTCCTGGGCTTTGGCGCACAGCCGCCTACACCGGAATGGGGCTCCATGCTGAATGAGGGCCGCGATTTTATGCAGTCGGCTCCCTGGCTGATGGTGTATCCCGGTGTGGCCATCTTTATTACGGTCGTGATCTTTAATATGCTGGGGGATAATCTCCGGGATATTCTGGATCCGCGGGAAGAGTAAGGGGGGAATATCATGTCACTGTTAGAGATTAAAAATGTAGATATTTCCTATGGCAAGAACCTTACGGTAAAAAACTGCAGCCTGAACCTGGAAAAGGGGGAAATCTGCAGTATCGTCGGCGAGTCCGGCAGCGGCAAGACCACCGTGATCCGTGCGGTCATGGGACTGCTGCCCGGTGCGGGCAGGGTTTCCGCCGGTAACATTACTTATGACGGAATTGATTTGTTGAAACTGACACACAAAGAGTGGCGTAAGCTGCGGGGTCATGACGTGTCCATGATTTTCCAGGACAGCGGCGCCATGATGAACCAGACCCGCCTGATCGGCGACAGTTATGTAGAATACATTCTGACCCATGAGGACATATCCAGGAAAGATGCCTGGGCCAAGGGTGTGGAAATGATCGAGCGGATGCGTCTGCCGGACGGGGACCGGGTGATGCGTTCCTATCCGTTCCAACTCTCCGGAGGGCAGCGTCAGCGCGTGGGCATTGCCATGGGCATGACCTACCAGCCTAAGCTGTTGCTGGCCGATGAACCGACTTCGGCCCTGGACGTGACGACCCAGGCGCAGATCGTCCGTCAGTTCATGGAGCTTCGGGACGAATATGGTACCAGCATTATCATTGTAACCCATAATCTGGGCGTTGCAGCCTATATGGGCGACAAGATCGTGGTTATGAAGCACGGCGAAGTTGTGGATAAAGGGGAACGGGAGTATATACTCCACCAGTCCACCAATCCGTATACCAAGCTGCTGTTGGATGCGGTACCGACGTTAGGAGGTAAGCGCTATGTTTGATGAAAAAGATCTGCTGATTGACGCGCGTCATGTGACCCGCCGTTTTCCGACTAACGACGGCCGCCTGCTTACCGCCTGCGATGATGTCAATCTGAAATTCTATAAAGGGAAGACCCTGGGCCTGGTAGGTGAATCCGGCTGCGGCAAGAGTACCTTCATGCGTTTTCTGGTATGGCTTGACAGCCCCACAGAAGGCGAAATCTTCTTCCACGGGAAGGATATCACGAAGATGAAGGGAAAGGAGCTGCACGAGAACCGTCAGCATATCCAGATGGTGTTCCAGGATCCCTCCACATCGTTTAATCCCAAGATGAAGATCAAGGAGATCGTCTGCGAACCGCTGCTGAATTTTAACCGAATCAGCCCGTCTGAGGTAGATGCGAAGGCGCGGGAACTGCTGGAACTGGTAGAGCTTCCCGGCGATTTTGCGGACCGGTTCCCCCATAACATGTCCGGCGGTCAGCGGCAGCGCGTGGCCATCGCCCGTGCCATTGCCCTGGAACCGGAGTTCATCGTAATGGATGAAGCCACCAGTGCGCTGGACGTTTCCGTACAGAAAACGGTGATTGAACTTATCACCCGTCTGCAGCGGGAAAAGAACATTGCTATCGGCTTTATCTGCCATGACCTTGGACTGATTGAATCCTTTGCCCATCAGGTGGCGGTCATGTACCTTGGGAATATCGTAGAGGTCATGCCGGGCGAAGGGCTGTCGGATGTATGCTGCCATCCCTATTCAAGGGCATTGCTGGCCTCTGTCTTTGATACCAAGATGGACTTTACCAAGAAGATCGAGAATATCAAGGGCGAACCGCCCAGTCCGCTGGACCTGCCGCCGGGATGTCCTTTCAGCAACCGTTGCCCGCACTGTACGGAACGCTGCGAGCACGAAAAGCCGAAGCTGGTTGAACTGACACCGGGCCATGAGGTGGCCTGCCATCGGTTTACCAAATAGGTTATACTCTGATTTTAAGAAAACTTCTGACCGAAGTAATCTGGTGATCCTTAACACAGGCGCTGCTAAACCATGGCGCCTGTGTTCCAGGATAAAGAAAACGTAAAGACAGTTTTAAAAGATAATCATAGACAATACTATAAATAGATATAGCTATGAAAACACATCTTCATTTCACACTATTAGCTGAAAAATCGGAAAATGTTGTAACATTTGATACAGATAGAACTAATAGATGTGAAGAAAATGTGAAATGACGGCTATTAACATATGAACAATTGCTCATATGTTATAATATAAGCATGAAATACATATCTACTATTAAACCTTATCCCGAAAGGGATATCAGGGACAGGGAATCGGGAGAACCGTTCCGCAGTCCCGGAGCGCAGGCGCAAGGAAAGGTGAATTAAAATGGCTAAAGAAATCAGAGATCTGGAAGACGTCCGCAGCAGTGCGGAAGACGCCGCAGTACGTACCTTTGCAAAAGGGAGCGGCGTAATGCAGCATGTGGATGCAGTGGAGGAAAACGCTGTAAAAGGAATCGTGGAGCAGCATGCTCACGACCACGTACATGACCACGACCATGTACCGGCTCATTCTCACGGAGAAGGGCTGGCTCACGACCACGACCATGACCATGACCACGGACATGACCATGACCACGGACACGACCACGGACACGACCATGACCACGGGCACGACCACGATCACGACCACGGACATGACCACGATCATGGCCACGATCACGACCATGACCACGACCACGACCATGACCACGGTCACGACCACGGACACGACCATGGGCACGACCATGATCACGACCACGGAAGCTGCGGCTGCGACGATTGCGCAACCCACGACCACAGCGAGCACGAACTGGTGCACCACAATGCGACCTATACCCACGCAGTGCACCTGGCCGGTCATCCGGACAACTGCGAGTGTGCCGCCTGCAACTCCCATGAAGAGTATTGCGATTTCTGCGGCGAAAGCCTGGCACACTGCAAATGCCGTATGCCGGATGCCGACGATGTAAAACGGGTGTACAGCCTGATCAATCTGGACTGCCCCATCTGCGCGGCAAAGATCGAACATAAAGTGAAATCCCTGCCGGGGGTTTCCTATGCGGCCGTCAGCTTCGGCACCAAACAGCTCCGTGTTTCCGCCAAGAATCCGGACGCCATGCTGCCGATCTTCCAGGAGATCTGCCGTTCCTTCCTGTCCTACGTAACCGTAGTACCCAGGGAAGAAGGCCCGGGACAGTCCGATAAATTCCGTACCTACAATGTGGCCGGGCTGGACTGTGCAGCCTGCTCCATCAAAGTACAGGACGCCATTGCCGCCATTCCCGGCGTAAAGATGGCTACCCTGGTGTACGAAACCGGCCAGCTGCGGGTTACCGCCGATAACTATGACGACCTGCTGGGCAAAATGCAGGCCGCTGCGGAAAAAGCCGAAGACGGTGTCACCATTACCGAACGGGTCCGTGCCTCTGCCCAGAAAAAATACCGTACCTATAAGGTGGAAGGCCTGGATTGCGCGGCCTGCTCTGTAAAAGTACAGGACGCCATCGCCGCCCTGCCGATCGTGGATGAAGCCATTCTGGTCTATGAAACCGGCCAGCTCCGGGTCAGCGCCCGCAGCTACGACGGCCTCCTGCCCCAGATGCAGGCGGCAGCCGATAAAGCGGAAGAGGGCGTGACCATTTCCGAAAAAGAACAGTTCGGTGCTGCCAAATTCCGCACCTACGATGTACAGGGCCTGGACTGCGCGGCCTGCGCAACCAAGGTGGAAGACGCCATCAAAGCCATGCCGGAAGTAGAAGAAGCGGTTCTGGTATACGCTACCGGCCAGCTCCGGGTTACCGCCCGCAGCTACGACGGTCTCACCGCCAAGATGCAGGCTGTCACCGACAAGGTGGAAGACGGCGTGACCATTGTGGAACGGGCAGACAACGCGCCGGTTCCGGAACGGAAAAAGGAAAAGAAATCCTTCCTCAGCGAAAATGCAAGGGAACTGGCTGAACTGGTAATCGGCGGCCTTATCTTCATCGTAACCGAGTGGCTGGGCCTGGTTCCCCATGAATACCACATGTACTGCCTGGTGATCGCCTATGTGATCCTGGGTTGGAAGATCGTCCTTACGGCTCTGAAGAACCTGACCAAAGGCGAATTCTTTGATGAAAACTTCCTGATGACCGTGGCCACCCTGGGCGCCTTTGCCATCCAGGCCTGGGAAGAAGCGGTAGGCGTTATCTTCTTCTACCGGGTGGGAGAATGGTTCCAGGACCGTGCCGCAGACCGGAGCCGCGACCAGATTATGGACGCGGTGGATATGCGTCCGGAAGTGGTAAACCTGCTGGTGGGCGACGATGTGAAGGTGATTCCTTCCGCGGAAGCCCGGGTCGGCGATATCCTGCTGGTTCGTGTTGGTGACCGTATCCCGCTGGACGGCGTGGTGGTGGAAGGTGAAAGCCTGCTGGATACATCCCCGGTTACCGGTGAACCCGTACCAGTACGCAAAACCTACGGCGACGAAGTGCTGTCCGGCTGCGTGAACACCTCCGGCATGCTGAAGATCCGCGTGGAAAAAGAACTGCAGGAATCCATGGTCACCAAGATCCTGGACTCGGTGGAAAACGCGGCGGCCAACAAGCCGTATATCGACAAATTCATCACCCGTTTCGCACGGGTTTATACTCCTATCGTAGTAGGGCTGGCCATTCTGGTAGCCGTTGTACCGTCTCTGATTACAGGCGACTGGCATAAGTGGATCTACACCGCGCTGACCTTCCTGGTTATCAGCTGTCCCTGCGCTCTGGTACTGAGCGTGCCCCTGTCCTTCTTTGCGGGCATCGGCGCCGGTTCCAAGCTGGGCATCCTGTTTAAGGGCGGCAACGCCATGGAAATGCTGAAAAACGTGGCGGCTGTGGTCATGGATAAGACCGGCACCGTTACCAAGGGCAACTTCGTGCTGCAGCAGGTGAATCCTGCCGGCGGCGTAAGCGCTGATGAAATCCTCCGGGAGACCGCGGGGATGGAACAGGTTTCCACCCATCCGATCGCCGTCAGCATCGTTAATGCGGCTAAGGAAAAGAACCTGGCGCTGCAGCGTCCGGACCGGTTTGAAGAAATCGCCGGCGAAGGCCTGGTAGCCTACTACGGAAAAGACGTACTGCTGGCCGGCAACACCCGCCTGATGAACCGCTACAAGATCGACTTCAGCGGGTACCAGGCTGCGGCGTACGGCAGCGAAGTGCTGGTAGCAAAGAACGGGACCTTCCTGGGCAGCCTGTTCATCAATGATACCCTGAAAGACGACGCCAAACAGGCTGTGGCGGATATCACCAAACTGGGCCTGACTACGGTTATGCTCACCGGCGACGCCCGGAGAGAAGCGGAAGCGGTTGCTGCGGAAGCAGGCATTCAGGAAGTGCGGGCAGAACTGCTGCCGCAGGATAAGCTGAAAGAAATGAACGACCTGCGCAACAAATACGGCGGCGTCATGTTCGTAGGCGACGGCATCAACGACGCGCCCGTACTGGCCGGCGCAGACGTAGGCGCGGCCATGGGCAGCGGCGCGGACGCAGCCATCGAAGCGGCGGACGTGGTATTCATGAACTCCGAAATGAGCGCGATCCCCAAAGCCATTGCCATTGCCAAGGCGGTCAACAATGTTGCCTGGCAGAACGTGGTGTTTGCCCTGGTTGTCAAAGTCATCATTATGGTGGCGGGCCTCTTCGGCTACGCATCCATGTGGGCCGCGGTATTCGCGGATACCGGCGTATCCGTGCTGTGCGTGCTGAACGCCTGCCGCGTGCTGTATAAGAAATTCTGATTTCGCAGTAACGGAAATCGCGGTTGCAGGCAATCACACGACATGCCTGCAGCCGGACCCTCTAACGGAAACAATAAACGCTCTCACGTTTCCCAGAATCAGCGGCGTCTGCTGTATCCGGCAGACAGAAGGAGGTAAAGCATGAAAAAAATTCTATGCTTTGTGTTAGCAATCGTTTGCCTGCTTGCCGTTGCGGGCTGCGGCGGACACGCGCCGCAACAAGCGGGAGCGCCGGTCCATAAAGAATCCCATACGGAACAGGTACTGCGCGTGGGCACCGACGCGGACTATCCGCCTTTTGAATATTATCAGGAATCCACCAAGGCCTTTATCGGCTTTGATGTGGAGCTGATACAGGGCGTGGCCAGGGAAGCCGGTTACAGCAAGGTGGAGTTCGTGGACCTGGAGTTCAACAATCTGCTGCCGTCCCTGAAGGACGGGCAGGTGGACGCGGTGATCTCCTGCATGAACATGACGGAGGAGCGGAAAAAGGCGGCGGATTTCACGGAACCCTATCTGGCCAGCTCTAACGTGGTGGTTGGAGCTGTGGATGCGCAATTCGGCAGCGCAGACGTCATGAAGGGCAAACGCATTGCGGCAGAGATCGGCAGTATCCACGAGAAACAGGTTAAAAAGTATTCCGATGCTGTCATTGAAACCGGCGGCGCCGACGAAGCCCTGAAGCTGGTCATAGATAAAAAGGCGGACTATGCGGTCATGGATCATTACACGGCACGCTTTTTCATCACCAATTTTTACAACGGAAAGCTGCAGATCGTGGCGACCCTGCCTGACGAATCGGATAACGGGATTGCCATAGCCGTTGCCAAAGGCAATACGACATTGCTGGCCCAGCTGAACGAAGGCCTGAAGAAATATCAGGCGCATGCGTCTTTCCACCAGCTTAGGAACAACTACTTCGGCAAACTGAAATAGAAGGAGCCTGTCTTTTCGCTGCAAAGCACTGAAAAAATTCACAAAATGTTCATAAAAATTAACCCGGTACGGAGACGACGTACCGGGTTTTTGTTTGGCCTGAAAGCGGCTTCAATACAGGGTGTGACAATCTGGAACCCCCCTTGACTGACGGAAAAAATCTATTGTAAAATAAAAGTGGAGTAGTGTGTATATATATATAAGGAACAAGATAATTGGACAACAGATTAATAAATAAAAGTGAAAGATATAAATGTGAAAGAACGGGAGAATCATTATGAAGAAATCAAATCTTGTTTATCTGGCCCTTGTCATGGGGCTGCTTGCGGAAGGTCATGCGGCGGTAGCCGCACCATCGACGGGGGGCGCTGATATCGCAACTCAGGTTGCCCGCTCGAGTGCCGGTGCGCAGATGGAACGGGACCGCCGGGATATAGAACGTGAACGTATCATGGAACAGATTGCGGAGGATGAGGCCGCCAAAAAGAACAAGGTGGAGCAGGGAGAGAAACCTGCTGCAGAAGAAGCAGGAGCGGAGATCAGTTTTGCATTGCAGCAGGTGATCTGGAATCCCACGGAGATTCTGACTAAGGAGCAGATTCAGGCTGTTACGGAATCCTATATCGGAAAGCAAGTCACCCTGAAGGACTTGCGTGAGATGGCAGAAAAGGTTACGAACCTCTACCGGGATAAAGGCTACATGACCTGCGGGGCGGTACTGCCGCCGCAGCGGATCCATGACGGCGTGGTAGAGTTACGGCTGATCGAAGGTAAGACGGGAAACGTAAACCTTACGGGAAACCGCTACACAAAAACCGGATATATCATGAACCGTATGGGCCTGAAACCGGGAGAAGTCGCCAATACGGAGAAACTGAACCGGGATCTGCGCTGGTTCCAGGGGACCAATGACATCCAGCTCCGGGTGGTGATGAAGCCCGGCGCTGAGGAAGGCACCACAGACTACGACATCATGGCCTTTGAGCCCCAGAACCAGTCCGTGACACTTTATACGGACAATGACGGCTACGAAACCAGCGGCCGCTGGCGGGCCGGCATTTTCTACAACATGAAGAGCGTGAGCGGATACCGGGATTCCCTCCGGGCCCACTTTATCGGAAGCCGGGGCACCAAGGCCTGGGGCCTGGGGTACAGCGTTCCCATCTCCCGGAAGGGGATGCGGCTGGACCTGGACTATTCCGGCAACAGGACGAAAGTGGTGAAAGGGGAGCTGGAACCCCTGGGCGTGGAAGGCAGGTCAAACTCGTATTCCCTGACTTTTCGGGCGCCTTTCCATGTGACGGAGAAATCCCGCCACGAAGCGGGCCTCCAGTACGTCCACCAGACGACAAAAACGGATTTTGATCATGGCGCAGTCCCATATGTGGATGACAGGATCGATCGGGTGATACCATATGTTTCCTTCACCCATTACGGGAAAGACAGCGTGCTCTATCACAAACACTCCTTTGTGGTGGCGCGGCGGCGCGATATCGACGGAGATTCCGATACGGCCAAGCTCTACCGGCTCTCTTCCTTCTGGCAGAAGCGCAACAAGGACGGGCAGTTCTGGCAGGCCCGGCTGGACGGACAGCTTGGATCGAGCGACAACCTTGGCGCTTCGGACCGGTTCTTCATAGGCGGGGTCAACAGCGTCCGGGGCTACGAAGAAGGCTTCATCGGCGGCAGCAGGGGTATGGCGGCCAGCATCGAGTACCATATCCCCATAGATAAGGAAAAACGCTTCTTCGTTTACCCCTTCTTTGACTGGGGTACCGTGGGCGGATATGCCGCTCCGGAGCATAATAAGCTGATGAGCGCGGGCCTCGGCTTTGAAGCAAGGTACAAGCACCTGTACAGCACATTGACCGTAGGATTCCCCTTCAAAAAGGACTTTTACGAGGATAAGGTAAGCAGCGCCCGGGTAGATTTCTCCCTGTCGGCTGTTTTCTAAGATAAATAAACAGTACAATCATGGTCCCGCAGGAGAGGTTCTCCGGCAGGGGCAGCTTCCCCCATTGAAAGCGAAAAAGTCCTTTGTAAGTGTAAAAAGGATGAACGGATAGAAAAGGATAACACAGAAAGCAGGTAACTACGATGGCATATGTATATAACAGCAATAAGAGAGGGCGCAAACCGTCACGTTCCAAAACCAAACAGCTGGAACTGCGCAGGATTCTCGCATCCCTGACCATGGCGGCAGGGATTCTTGCCATGCCTTTCAGCGTGGGCGAGGCGGCCATTGTCAGGAAAGAGGGAACGGGACCGGCGATTGCTCCGAACGGGAATGTCTACAACATCGATCCGGAAGGGAGCAACGGCAATTTTGCCTACAACCGGTTCAAAGAATTCAATTTGCCGCAAGACCAGATTGCCAACCTCAAATTCGGTAATGCAGCGACCCTTGCCAATCTGGTGAACAGCAAAGTCACCATCAACGGTATTGTCAATGCCGTGAAAGGCGGAGCCATTGACGGGCACCTCATCTTTTTAAGCCCCAACGGGATTGCAGTAGGGGCGAAAGGTATCATCAATGCGGGGTCGTTCACGGGTATCGTGCCGACGCAAACGAATTTTGACAAGTTATATAACTCTGCCAATCCTGCTACTGACATTACTTTGAATGCTGTTAACACGATCAGGGACGGGGCTTATGCCAACGATAAAGCAATTGACATCAGCGGGCAGATCAACACCCACAGCGGCGTCATGCTGGGCGCGGGCATCATCAACATCAAAGACGGCGCTAAGATTCAGAGCACGAAGAATTTAGATTTTACGAATTTGGTTAAAATCCAAGGCGGGACAGATGCGGGCTTAGGGACATTGACCAAGGTCGAGGGATCCGGCGGAGACATTATCCTGGCGGCGAAGCAGTCATCGGAAGTTAAGGACACCAAAGTTACGAAAGGCCAAAACGGCCAGGATAAGACTGAGGCCAATATTATCCATTTGAGTGAACGCTCTACGGATCTTTCCGCTGCTGTCAACGTTGGGAAGAACGTTACTATCTCCGGCAGCGACGGGGCGGTAAAGCTCACGGCAGAAAGCACCAGCACCTACGAAGACAGCACTCCCATGACCCTGACGAGTGCTATCCTGAAGGACAAGATTCTGGGAGAGGACAAAACAATACTGGATGGCGTCGTCAACAAGCTGGCGGGCAAAGAAGCTGCAGCGAATCAGTCTCTCCTGACCAATTATTCAGTCAAGAAGAACAAGTCGTCTGTCAAAATCGGACAAAACAGTACCATTACAGGTAAAAATATTGACATAGCTGCCACCTCCAAGGTGGAAATTGAACAGTCCATTGCCGTGCCTAAAAGCACAGGCGCGACGGACAGCAACGGCCGGCCGGTAAGTAACTCCAAGGTGGTGGCAACCGTAACGGTTGCCCGCGTTACCAACACAGCAGACGTTGTCATCGACGGCAACCTGACCGCCAAGGGAGCGGATACAGAGGGCAACGGCATTAAGATAGCAGCCAACGCGGACACGAAAGTATCTCTTTCCGCTACTGCTGGTACCGGGGAAGGTAATGCCGTTGCGGCGGGCGTGGCGATTCTGGCCGGAGACACCAAGGCGAAAGTGACGGCGAAGGAGGGCGCGACGGCCCTGACTGCAGCCAATGGCAAGGTATCCGTTGGAAGTACTACGGGCAGCGACATCGACGTGAATGTGGGCGCTGCCGGGGCTACCAGTGCCGTGGCTTCTACGGTAGGCGTAGTCAACTATGACACCAGCGCCGATGTGATTCTTGATCGTTCCATTACGGCGGGCGCGGTGGACATCAACGCGGAAAACAACTATACCGGTCTGAAGCTGACGGTGGACAACACGATAGGGTCGTCTTCAGCAAATACTGGCGGCAACAGCACTGCCCCTGCTGCCGATGATTCGCAGCAGTCAGGCGAAGGGCAGCAGACTGACGGCGGTGCAGCAGGCAGCGAACAAAGGTCCGTCGATCCCACCCGGGTAATCGGAGATGCCTCTGCAGACACCAGCAATAACACCCAGGACGCGCAAACCCGGGACTCCCGGACCGGCATCCAGAATGTCACAGACAGGGTTACGGGCACCAATGCGGGCGGAAACAACGCACAACAAACATCCGCTTTTGGCTTGGGCGCCAGCGTAGGTGTCGTTTCCAACAAAAACGACACCAATGTTACCATTGGAAAGAATGCCGTTATTACGGCTGCACCGGTGGCGAACGGGCCGGACGGTTCTGTCAACGTATCGGCTAAAACCCTGATGACGGCTTCCACTGCGAAGGAAGACGCCCTGCAATTTACTGTGAAGAATACGCTGGGCAATGCCAAAGTGGAAATCGGCGCTGCCGTTCTGGTCAGCAATGTGAAGAACAACGCTACGTTACTGCTGGATACCGATGGGACTCATTCAGCCCAGATCAAAGGCGATAAGGTATCTCTGAGCGCAGCGTCCGGCATGGGAAAATACCCGGCGCCCCCTGAAAAGGATGGAGGAACCACCGGCACCGGAACGGGGACAGGAAGCAATCAAAACACTGGAGCCGGAACGGGGACCGGTACTGGTACTGAAACCGAGACCGAAGAAAAAACCAGCGTCCTGTCTTACACTGTAAGCGCCGAGGGTACATCGGAGGAAGAGACACCCTCTACGTTTGCGCTGTCCGGTTCCGTGGGCGTCAACACCCTGAAGAACAACGCGGTTGTGCTTTTGGGACAGAAGAGCAAGGTGGAAGGTTCTGCCGTAACACTGTCTTCTGATGCTGTCACCGGTGCGGAGGGCACCTACGGCGCCAACGAATCGGAAACCAAAGTAGGCATCGGGGCCTCGGTAGGCATCCAGAACATCCGCGGCAACAGCCTGGTCATGGCCGGGAAAGGCGTGCAGCTTACGGGAACGGAGTCCCTGGAAGCCTCGGCAAACAACGAGATGGACCTGAAGAACAGCGTTCAGAATGCCGGCAAGGGGAATTCTGTCGGTGTTTCGGGCATGGTAGCGCTCAGCTTCGGGGACAGCAACAGCATCGTGTCCCTGGATGATGAAGCAGCCATCAGTGCCGGATTTGCCACTCTCAGTTCCATGAACTCTACCAACGTGGAAAATTCCGCCCGCACCGAATCGAATGGAAACGCAGGCGCCAAAGCATTTGGCATCGGCGTGGGAATTGTCAATTATGATGTGAACAGCATTGCCATGGTCGCAGACAATGGCAGTGGAATCAGTGCGCCCTCCGGCAATACCACGGACGAGGAGAAGGCCGCTCAGAAGATCTATGGGGATGCGAAACTGGCGCGGGATGTGGCCGGGAGTACCCTTGCCGGGAAACTGGGGTCGAAAACGGCCGCCGGCACGAAGGGCAGTATCACCACGGGCGGGCTGGTCGGCACGGCTGTCACTACAGGCATGATCCAGAATGATGCCAAGGCCAACGCCAACGCTGTCCCTAAGGAGAATAACTCTGAAGAAGGCAATAATAATAATGCAAACGGAAACCAGAATTCCGATAACTGGACCCAGTGGACCGAACAGGGCAGGGAAGGAGCCAATGAGGCCGGGACTACTACGCAAAACCTGGAAGAAGACAATGTGACGTCCCAGAATGAGAGCGGCGCCCCCAACGCATCGGGAGCAGGGCGTGAAGCCAGTCAGGCGGCCAATCCGGATGCAACGTCATCAAATCCCACTGAGGTTACGCCTACAAACGCAGGCGCTTCCATCGGCATCGCGGGCAGTGCAGCCCTCACTTTCCTGGGTGGCAGGACGGACGCCGTACTGGATAACGTGACGGTGAATAGCGGAACGGCGGAGGAGCCTGCGCCTGTGGCTGCGGTTTCCCTTTCCGCGACGGATTTCCTCGGCTCCATCACCATTGGCGGAACGGGCGTCAAGAATAAGCTGGAAGAGGGCGGCTCCGGAACCAAGGTGGGCATTGGCGGCACCTTCGCCATGAACAGCTCCAAACGGGATGTGGATTCCCTGATACGAAATGCAGACCTTCCGATGGCGTTGATGGTCTCGAACTCAGCAACTAAGATCGGCATCGAAGTAGCGGCGGGCATGGGAACCAGCACCGGCGACGGCGACGGCACGAATGTCAACGGCGCCGGGGTTGTATATTACAATCGGGCCAAACAGGATGTTCATGCCCTGATGATTAATGATGATGTAATGGGAGCTTCGGTTTCCAATCAGGCCACCAACACTGACTTCCAGATTGCGGGCGGTCTTGCGGGGACAAAAGGAAGCGGCGCAAACACCAGCGTGGGCGTGGGCGGCGCCGTGGCTATCAGCAATCTGGAAAACAACCTGTCCAGTGCTATCATCGGCGGAAACTATACGGTCCTTTCCTCGGTAGATGTGGAGGCCCAGAAGGGTACCACCCAGATCAACGGCGCGCTGGCAGGGACCAAAGGAAGCTACGGCTTCGAAGGCGCTTTTGCTTACGGCAGCGTGAAGAACAATACCCATGCCTATATTTCCGGCGCCACCGTAACGGGCCTCGATGGCAGCGCAGTGAATGTCAAGGCAGGAGAAGTCCCTGTCATTACGACCAATACGCAACTCAACGAAGAGAAAACGAAGGTTGATAACAATATTGATAAAAGCATTGACAGCAATCCCAACAAAATCGATACCAAACATAACTACACCCAGCTTAACAGCGGGACAAAGCAACAGATAAAGACAGACCTGAAGAAACAGGCGAATGACGCCCTGGACAAAGAGGCAGAGACACAGAAAACGAACGAGAAAACCCTGAAAGACGAAGGATTCGACACCACGGGGTCGAGTTATCTCGATAAGAGCAGTAATGTAACATCCTCTCTCAACGATGATGCCTCGAATACCGATGCCGGCGCTGCTGCCGGCGATGCCGCAGGCGATGAGAACGACGCCAAAGACGAACTGGGCCAGAATCATAGTATCACCATCACCGCCGCCATGGGCGGAGGCTGGAACGGTAATGCCGGTGCAGGCGCGGGCATTTCCTACAACTATGTGAAGAACGACATCGCGACGGATATCAAAGACTCCACTATAGCTGCGGACACCGTGAACGGCGAGGCGGTCAGCGACTCCCTCATCGTTTCCGTGGGCGCGGGTGTTGCCGTTGGAGGCAAGTCTTTCAACGGGGCCGGTTCCGGCAGCTGGAACGACCTGAAGAACGATACCAAAGTTACCTTTGAAAACAACACCATTGCAGGGAAAAATATCAGCGAACAGGCGCAAACCACCGGATCCATCATCAATATCGCCGGAGAGGTGGCGGGAGGAAAGGGCATGGCCATGGGCCTGTCCCTTGCCTATAACTCCCTCAACAACACCACGGGGACCTATCTGACGGGCAATACCATTGTCCTGTCCGATGTGGCCTCTGTCAACCTCGCCACTACGAACCTGAGCAAGGCGCTGGCCGTGGCAGGCGGCGTGGACGTGAATATCAGCCAATCCTTTGCGGGTGCCGTGGGAACCGTGGCTATCAACCGGGGCGTCAGCAACACGGAAAGCGTCATCGACGGCAAGAAGGACGGGACAAACACTACGCTGGATGACCTGCAGTCGCTTTCCGTCACGGCTGAGGAACTGACGAAAAAGACCACCGTGGCGGGCGGTATTTCCGTTGGCGGCAAAAAAGTGGGCATCGGCGGCGCCGTGGCTTATTCTGCCATTGGTTCCTCGGGCAACAAGGAGAGACTTCGCGCGGAGATCAACCACGCGGACGTTACCACTACCAAAAACGGCACGATTACAGTTGCCGCTAAGGACGGCCGGATCAATGACAAGAAGGAACTGGAGAGATCCCGCATCACAACTGTGGGCGCCGGCATCGGCGTGGGATGGGGCAAGAACTACTTCAATTTCCAGGGCGCGGCTGCTGTTTCGGATAACTACAAAGACAGCCGGGCTTTCCTGGACAATACGAGTATCAACGCGGATAAAGAACATGCGGGCAATCATCCGGCCATCAATGTTACGGCGGATACCAAGAGCAAGATCAATACCGTGGGCGCCGTGGGCAATATCTCCATCACCGGCAAGGTGACGGGGACTGTGGGCATCGCCATCAACCGCATGGATCAGGATACCAAAGCGGAAATGGCGACGGATAACGGGAAGACCACCGCGGTCAATGCGGGCTTTACCCAGGTTCGGGCCACCGGCGACGGGGATATCCATTCTGTAGGGGTAGGGGCTACTGTATCCGTAGGCGAGTTTGTGACCGCCGCAGGATCCGGAAGCCACAACTACATCGGCAACGATGTGGACGCTATCATCAAAAACCAGAATCTAAAAGCGAACGGCAGCGTAGGCGTGGTGGCCCAGAGCGACGACCGCCTCTATAACTTTGCCGGCGGCTTTAACATTGGCGCCAACACCAGGGCGGCGCTGGGGGCGGCAGCCTCCACCAACAAGATCACCGGCAGTACCAATGCGCTTGTGAGCGGCGGCTCTGTTTCGGCTGCGGATTCGGGTTCTGTTAAGGTTTCGAGGCCGAAGGACGACAAGATTTTCAAAGCGGAACAGCTGAATGTTGCCGTGGCGAGAGACGGGCTCAGCTCCAGCCGCACTGAGGAATCGAAGACCGGCATCGTAGTGGACAGCTCTGCTGCCCATACTATCATATCCCAGCTTTCTTCCGGCGGCGTGGCAGCATCCAGCACCGTGGGGGTCAACCTCTCGGGTACGGTGAACCTCAATACCATTGAAGGGCAAACTACCGCCAAAATCAAGGATACGCATCTCAATTCCTCTGGCAGTTATTCCAATATAAATGTAAATGCCGTAGACTATACCAACTTCGGTTCCTTCACCGGAACGCCCGCTGTGGGCGCCGGGGCGGCGCTGGGAGTTTCTTTTGGCGTGTCCGCCAACTGGGAGACCTATGACCGGACGACGGAGGCGGAGATTTCCTCCACTTCCGCTAAAGCGAAAAAGAATGTGTACGCCAAAAACCTGACCGTGGACGCCACGGCCAAGCACGGATCTTCCGCCCTGTCCTTCGCGGCGGCTGCCTCGGGCGCTAAAATAGGGATTGCTTCCGGCGACAGCATTATGCGCCATAAGTACACAGGTACCATCAACGCGAAACTGGACAAAGTGAACGCTGTCTTTGACGGTAAGGCGGAGATCAAGGCGGAGCACCTTGGCAACAGCCATACGCAGAACATCTCGGCATCTTTGGCTGCCGGCATGATCGCGGTGTCGGCAGGGGCCGGCGTGTCTGTTATGGACAATACAACCACTGTAAAGGCGGAAGTGGCGGACAGCTCTCTGCAGGCAAAGAGCACCGGGAGCGGAAAGGATATTTCGGTCCTGGCGAAGAACGAGAACAACTGGAAGAACACCCTGGTCACCGCCAGCCTGGGCGCCGGTATCGGCGCGGGACTGGCTGCCAACGTGGGCATCTTCAACACCACCGGCGAGACTGCGGCTCTAGTGACCAATAGCGATCTGAAAGCCTACAATGTCAATGTTAACGCAACGGACAGGCTGACAGCGCATGGCACCGGCGGCGTGGGAGCCGGCGGCGTAGGCGGCGTCGGGGTAGCCGTGACCCTGCATAACATCAACAGCAGCGTCAGCGCCCATGTAACAGGCGGTACTGTCACTGCGTCAAATAATATCGACGTGAAAGCGGAAGAAACGCGCAACTTTGACAGCCAGGTGACGGGCGTGGGAGCCGGCGGCATCGGCGTAGGCGTGAACGTAGCCGTTACCTCCATCAACAAGGGCATCACGGATGCCCAGCTTTCCAATGCCAAAGATGAAAACAACAATCCCACGAGCGTCAGCGCGGACACCCAAAATGAGATCAAAAAGCATCTGAACGGGTATGACACGAAGGACGACAAGGGGAATAAAGTACATGTAAGCGGCGTAAACGAAGCGAACGGCCTCCTTGGCGACAGCGACGCAAAGTTCTACGGTTTGAAGAGCGCGGAAAAGGACGACCTCAAAGCGGCAAAGAATACGACCGTCAGCCTTGCTACGCCCACATACGACGAGGGTACGCCTGATACCCGGAAGATGGGCATCCATACGGAAGTCAGCAGCACTATTCTGAAGGCCGGGAATAATGTAAATGTAACGGCGAAGGAGACCAGCGACATTTACGCGAAAAATGTGGGCGTCACTGCGGCCGGAGCTGCGTCCATCAATGTTACGGACGCCATTATCCATACGAACTACGACACGGACGTGACCATGAACAAAGCCACTGTCACGGCCAAGAATGTCAATATCAATGCCCTGCAGACCCAGGCAAAAGATGGCTCCAGTGTGAAAGTGACTGCAGTCACCGTAGGCGCGCTTGCCAGCGTGGGCGTAGGCTATGCCGGTATCGTCAACAGGGGCGCGGCGGATATTGATATCACGAACAGTACCATCAACAGCACCGGGAATGTGACCGTCAGCGCAAAAGACGAAAGCAAGCACCGGTCCGATATCCTCAGCGTGGGCGTGGCGGCTCTGAACGTCACCACCACCTTTGCCAGCGTGGAAAATTACAGCAATGTGGGCGTAACGCTGGATGGGAAGAATGACATCTCCGCCACCGGGAACGTGGCCATTGACGCGAAGAAAGCCAACGCACTGGAAGCCCATACTCAGGGCGTGGGCGTCGGCGGCATCAATGTGGCGGTGAACCATGCCACCATCGAGGACGGGGAGAAGGACAAGGACAGCGGAAAGATCGTCAAGGGGAACGCCACGGCCAAAATTACCGGGACGAACGGCACATTCACTGCCAATTCCTTCCATCTGGGCGCTGCCAACGATACCACGGCGAAACTCAGCGCGGGCAATGTGGCTGTCTCGGTTCTGGGCGTCAGCCGGATGCGGGGCAAGGGCGTCATGGACATGGGCGCAGAGGTCGATGTGGCAGGCGGCGCGTTCAACGCCAAGACGGTGGAATTCACTTCCATGCTCGGAAATGCCAATGGCCGCACTATCGAAGGCAACGTGAAGGGGCACAATATCTCCGTCGGGGCGGTGGCCCCGGATCTGGTTACGCTGACCACCGACGCCACGGGCAAGGTCAATGTAGCGAACAGCACTTTTGGCGAGAATACCAGCCTCATTTTGGACAACGAGTCCTATGTGGACCGCAAGGCGTATATTTATGACGTCACTGCAGGCGGCGTGGCTGTGGGCAATTCCAGTGCGGACATCTACGGCAAGGAAACGCTGGAAAGCACCCTTACGGGGAAAGCTGATATGACGAATAAGCTGTCTAAGCTGCAAGTTGCGACCTATGGCGAGAATACGGGCAAAGCCTTGGCCGACGCAGGCGGCGGCGGACTGGTGGGCTACGTGGGCGCCCATGTAGATAACAAATCCACCAATAACGTAAGCAGCACCCTCGTCGGCAAGTGGGAGACCACAGGGGAAGTCTATGTTGTGGCGGCCCAGAAGGACGAAACGCGCCTCACCGCCAAGGAAGGGCACGGCGGCGTCATCGGCGTGGGCGGCACCAGTGTGGACAACACCATTAAGACTACCGCCAATGCTACGGTGGCGGACGGCACAGAAATTACCGCCGACCGGGTTCATGTGGGTACGGGAAATTCCGTTACCACCGGAGCTTATGACGATGTGGACAACAAAGGGAACAAAGATGCGCAGACCTACACACTGCAGGATCATTTCGGCGGCGTCATTTCCGGCAACCGTCTGCGCAGCTTGCTGGATATTACGGAAAACGGTACGGTTACTATTGGCAAAAACGCGAAGATTACCACTAACAAGCTGCAGGAGTTTATCGCGGCCTCCCAGAACGACCTGACGAACCATGCGTCGGCCAAGGGCGGCGGCGCAGTAGGCGTTGTGGATGCGGTAACTGAGAACATACTCACCATCAATAATAGGGTGAACGTAAATAGCGGTGCAATTCTCAGCAACGAAAAGTCGGCCTCCACGGAAGATATTATCCTCGCCGCCTATGACGAACATAAATTAAAATCCCATGCCGAGGCTACAGTAGGAGGCGTGGCCGGTGTTATGGTTTCCAAGAACCTTACCACCATGAACCGGACGAGCGAGGTGGATGTGGCGGGAAACATTGAAAGCAGCAGCAATGTGGGCCTTTATGCCGGCGCCGACGACGACGGCGTTCTCTCTAATTTGAACGTTGACCTCAAGGCGGGCGTCTATAACTATACCGCTATTCCAGTTTCTTCCCCCACGGTGCGCTATAACAAAGATGGCGACGACAAAGCTATCGGCGCGGACGACGGCATGGTGGCTGTAAGCGGTACCGTCCGCTCCACGAAGGATATCAATGTCATTGCCAGCGGCGGCAAGGAAAATGTAGTTACGGACGAGAGCAAGTGGGCATGGGTGAACGGTGGCAAAGAAATCAACAAGAAATTCCTGTCCTCTAATGCGGTCTCGACAGAAGAGGCTATGCCAAAAACGAGTACTGTCAACGTAACCGGCGCCCTGATTGCAGGTAATGCCGATCCCATCAATGTGACCATTAAAGGCAGCGTGGCGGAGGGCCTGTCTGTCGAGATTCCTGACGAGTTAGCGGAATCTAAGGCCAACCTGAGAGTGAAGAACGGTATTACCCAGGGAACCTTTGACTATGCCAATACCCTGAACGCACGGCTTACGGAACTGAAAAAATTGATTGCCGCTTATGAAGGAGACGAAACCAAAATGGCGGCCTATATCGCCGAGCGTACCAGAATCCAGAATAAAATGAGCGATATGGGACTGAGTAACGATTCCAATTGTCCCGTTTACTATGTGGAAATTCCGGACATCGCTGCCAGTGGCGGAAATATCAACGTGCAGGCCAGTGACTTTACCGGCACGGGGATACTGGAGGCCAACTCCGCTCCATCCATTACCATTACGAACGAATCAGACGCCTATCTGAAGCTGAACAACATTCTCATGGGCGAAAAAGGCGGTCAAATTATCTATAATATAGATAACGTTATTCCTCCGGGTCCGGAGAAGGGGAATGCGGAAATCAACAAATTTAATGTCCAAACAAATGGCGCAGCGTTTAGTAAAATTAATGGTACAACCGAAAGCACAGCAGCCGGACTGCAGGTGCTGAACACAAAAACCTTTAGCGGGGGCAAGACGAGTACCATAAAGTTGACGTCGAAGCTGGAACAGGAGATTGACAACAGTGATTTGACGAACGCAGAAAAGACGCAGTACAAAAAAGATATAAGTGATGGAAAATTTAAATATACCGCCATTACCGATGTGGAGGTAAACGGTAAGATTAGCAACTTCCACGGCAATGTGACCATTAATAATGCCAGTGGAGATATTCGTATCAGCAGCGGGACGACGGCTCGTCCTACCGGCGTGGAGGGGAACACGGTAACCCTTGTTGCAGCCAATGGCACCATTGCCCAGGATTACAAGGAGGGCATTGTCAACATAAACGGCGATCCGGAAAAGTACCTGGCAACACAGGCTGCTAACATGAAAAAGGCTCTTGGTCTGAGCGACACGAGTACGGAATCAAAGAGCAAAACCGAGAACTATTCTCGAACCGATTCCTCTCAGATGGCTACGGGCTATATCGCCGGACGGGATGTCTACGTGTCCGCTTCTAACATCAATGTGAACGGCCTCATTCAGAGCGGCTACAAGAGCTACAACGCCGAGGTGACCGATGCGCAGCTTGCTGCGGCGAAGACACGGCCCGCATCGAAATCGGTTGTTGTTCAGAACCGCACCATGTACAAAGTCAACGACGGCGGCGCCAAGTGGAACGCTACGGACAAAGTGTTTGACTATGTTCCGCAGGTTTATTGGGATCCCTCCACGGAAAAGTTAGTGGTGGAGGATATCGAAACCGCAGGCGGTAAGGTCTATCTGACGGGCATGATTGCCAGCACCGGCCAGGGTAAGATTCTGGCTGCGGACGGTGCGGCGGAAATCTCTGTGGTCAATAACACCGCTTTGGATATGAACATGGGCAACGTCCTCAACAACCAGCGCGTGGGTAGCATCACCATCGCCGACACGGCCAAGAACACCTGGACCGAGTACAAGAAGGGGCAGACGCGCACCATTACTGACTATTCCACTTATTTGGCCAATTTGAAGAAGCACCCGGAATGGGTCGATCCATATGATGGGGCGCAGAAATCGGACAATGATCTTTCCACCACAAAAACTATGAGCTATACTGTCAAGGGCGGACAGTCCTACAGCTGGATTAGCGGCAATAGCGTTGAGACAAACCAAACGTTTGAGCACTATGTGCGAAAGGGTTTGTGGGGCGCAATTGAGACAGTGAATGAAACTCAGCTTAAAGAGATGGCAAAGACGAAAGCACCCATTGAAAAAAACGAGGCAGCGAGATTACAGCTGCCCGAAGGTGCCGTTATTTCGCAGGGAAGCAACAATTTAGCAAGCGGCAAACTGCAATTGGATGGGAGTGCTCGTGTCCTGAGTTCGGAGATTTTAGAGAGATCGCACGAAGAATGGCGTAGCGGTTTCCTGGGCTGGTTCAAACATACCAGAGATCGTTGGAAAACCGGAACAAAAACCATTCAACTCTTCAACTACACCTTGAACGCATCCCAGCCCATCACCATCGGGTTGATTGGCGCAGAAAAGGGCAGCATCAACATCGAAAGCAAGAATACTGCAGGCGGCAGTATCAACCTGACGGGCAATGTGGCGAACTCTCATAATGAGGCTACGCTGAATATCAGCTCCAAAGCGGGGGGCATTACCCAGTTTGATAACACTACCCTGAAGAGCGAAATCGTGAACCTGACGGCGAAAAACGATATTAAGAATATCCATCTCGCTTCTGTGGGCACGGCGGTTAAAGACGCTAACGGCAAAGTCACTTCGGTGACGGACAACATCAAACTCAGCGCCGTTTCTACCGGCAATGGGGATATCGACGTCACCGCTGTCGGCGGCATACTGGAGAATCAGTCCCTTCGCGGGAACGTGACAATCGTGGCGCTTAAGAGCCAGGACGGAAACGTTGGATTCAAGAATGACGCGGCTTTGGGGGATGTGACCCTGAATGCAGCAGGCAATATCACCCAGTCGGGCAGCGGTACTACCGTAGAAGGCCGGGGCATCAACCTGACCAGCAAGGAAGGCGGCATTGGTTCTGCAGGTCAGGCTGTCAACATTGCAGGCTCGGATCTGGTCTATTCCACGGATCGCTACGGCGCACAGGTCAACGCCGGCGCCAAGGGCAGCATCTACCTGACGGAGGCGGCTGCTGGCGGCGATATGCGCGTGGGTAAAATTGAATCTAAAGAAGGGGACGTGACGCTGACCATTACAAACGGTGGCTTCATTGACGGACTTCAACGCGATGACAAATCAGGTTCCTTAGACAGCGTAGACGAAATGGTACATCGCTGGATTGATGCCGGAGTAATCGACGGCGAAAAGGATGCCAAGGGGAACTATACCTACAAGGGGGCTTACATAGAGGGTCTGGAGAAGAGCCGCGACGAATACAAGGCCAATGTGGAAGCGGCGTATGATGTCGCCAATGGCGGAAAGACCCAGGCTGAATGGAAAGCAGAATACGACGACCGGCAGACGGTGGTAAAGGGAATCTATGCTTCCGCGGAATATCGCGTCTACCTGATCGATAAGGCGAAGTACGACAAGCTTACCCCAGCGCAATGCAGAACACTGGCAGACAATGGGGACAAGGATTTCTTATCCTATTCGGAGAAAGCGGAGAAGTATTCCCAGTACGCCAATTACGCAACGGCGGATGCCTATCTGAAAGACACTGCCGCCTATAAATATTCCCAATATGCCGACGCAAATGCATATCTGGCGAATGACGTCACCTATAAGGATTTGGTAGCCAAAGCGGCGCATCCTACCTTTGAGTGGACAAAAGACATGATGCTATACGCTGTCAGCGATGCGCTGGTGAACAAAGCCAGCGGCAGCAGCGCCCAGACGAAAGGGGCCGCCAATGTGCTGGGTAAGAATATTACGCTGAAAGCTGCTAAGGGCGGCGTGGGCAGTCTTTCTGACACGACCACAAGGATTTCCGTGGAGGACCTGACCGGAAACAAGCAGATTGAAAACATGAAGAAGCTCATGAATGTGGATGCTTCCGATGTTACTGCTGTACGGGATGCCAACAACAATTTGCTAGCCTTCGAGATCAAGGGCAATCTGCCGTTGGGCATCAGGGCAACCGGTACGCTGAACGTGGAGGCCGGCGGCAACGTCTCCGTGGCGGGCCGTAAGGATGCGACAGAGCATTCCGCCATCAAGGTGGGAACGATTAACGCCACGAATAACAGCGCAAAGGGCAATGTGCGCCTGTATTCGGAAAAGGGCATCTACAATGCAACGAATGTAAATACTACCAATATCAGGGCTAACAACCTGACTCTGGCCGGCGGCAAGGAGAGCATCGGCGAAGAGAATAAGCCGCTGACCGTTTCCCTGACCGGGGATCTGACAGAGGCCCGGGCCGACAAAGATGTGTTCATTAAAAACATGAACAATAACGATTATCTCCGTTTGGGCGCCATGTTCGCAGGAAACACGATTTCCGTTACAAGCGAAAAGGGCTTCAAGATGAGCAGCGCCAATTCGGGGATTGCGGAATCCTACATCCAGGCCGGCAAGAAGCTGGTGTTCGATACGAACAAGACCACCGGCATTGTGGGCGAAGCGGGCAATGCGATCCGCATCCTGAATGACCGCGCCCCGGTGAACATCGAAGCGGGATCCGCGTATATCCGGGGCGTCCATAACGGAACCCTGGTGCTTGGGAATATCGATACCAAGGGTGAATTCGTCGCGGAAAGCGATGATAAGCTGTCCGTGGGACGGGAAGAAGAAAAGAACAGCGCCGGTATGGTTGAGAAAGAGGCGGTGAAAGGTTCCGTCAAGACCGGCGGCAATGCGACGCTTTCCGCTGCATCCAGTCTGACGCTGGACGGTACGGTAACAGTGGGCGATCTGCAGAATGCGAAGAAGACGCTGACGCTGAAAGCGGTCAGCGGGAATATCACCCAGACAGACAAGGGCGTCATTACCGCTGATACGGTCCAGACCTTCAACGGCAAATCCCTGCTGTTGGAAAATACGAATAATCAATTCAATAACATCACTGTGGACGGTATCACGACTGACAAGGGAGAAAAACCGGCCATTGACGGCAGTGTTCGCATTAAGGACAATGCCGGTGCGTTGACCGTTGCGGTCAACCGGAATGTGACAGGGGATATCTCTGTCGAAAACCTCCGCGCTAACGGTACGCTGACCAACAAGGGGAATCTTACCGCTACAGACAACATTGACCTGACAGCGAAGGGTAACCTGACGCAGGGAGCGAATACGACTCTCACCGCAGGGAAGAATGTGGCGCTGACTTCGGCAAGTGCGGGCATTACCCAGAACGCAACGGCGGGTATCCGGGCGCAAAAGGTGACTGCCGTCAGCGCTAAGAGTGTGGATTTGCAGGGTGCGGGTAACCAGTTCAGCGTTCTTGCAGTGCAAGGCGCAAACGGGAATGCGGCCATCCAGGGCAGCGTTTTGGTACTGGACAGCGCGGACAAGCTGGAACTTTCCATCCAGCCCGTGATCAACGGCAATATTACAGTAGAAAACAAAAAAGCCAAAGGCGTGCTCCAGGTCAGCTCGGAACTTCAGGCGAAGGGCAATGGAACGGACGCTAAAGGCGATATTTCGCTGAAATCTGACGGAAGCCTGCAGAATAATCGCAAGATTGCAGCGGCTAACGACGTGAAACTTACGTCTATCAGCGGAGATGTTTCCATCAATGGCGATATTTCCACCGGGAATAAAGAACCCGAAAAACTGGATCCTAATAATCCTGTACTTCTGGAGGGAACATATAATGAACTGATGGTTCATGCGGGCGGCGCCATTCAGGAAGCGGCGGACGTGAAGATCGATACGCCGGTGGTGGAGACATACAGCGGAAAAGGAGTGTCCATGGAAAGTACGAATAATACCTTTGGGTACTTCCTGGCTGACGCCCTGGAAGGCAGCTCGCTGATTGATGGCAGTGTCAAAGCTGTATCCAACTATGCCGGCGGAGAAGACAAGATCTTCACGGCAGGTTTAGGCGCAAGTGTCCGGGGGGATGCGGAGTTTACCAATATCCACCCGGACGGAGGCCTGGGCCTTCTGATATGGCATCCTGACGATGAAAACAGAGAGGTTCAGGTTCTGGGCGGGAATGGAGCCCAGGGATCCCTGATTCTTAAATCCAGTCAGGATGTGGGCCTGCTTGGGAACGCCAATGCGGCGCAGGATATTGTGATTGAAGCAGCAGACGGGGCGTTTTTCGGTCTCGGCAGAAACATGGTTGCAGGAAACGATGTCCGCGTGACAGTGGGAGAAGGGGTTTATTATGTTGGCGCAACGATCCATGCGGGACATGATATCGATATGCAGGCTTTGAAACCCGCTTCTCTGAAGGAAAACAGCGGTATCTACATTGGTGCTTTGCCGAATAATATCGAAGTAACAGACAGCTCGGCTGTGGGCAAACTAACTGCGCTTACGGCGGATAACAAGGTTCATTTTGCTGTGAATGGGAATGGAAATATCGGGTTGGAAGGCAACGTTACTGCCATAGCCGGGGACGTTGTTGCGGATATTTCCGGTGAAGGCAGCGTCGTCATTACCAAGTCTGTTGCGTCCGAGAATGGAAGCGTATCGTTAAAAACGGAAAAAGGGGATATTTTCATCGGCACCGATAACGTGAAGGATGATATGACGGTATCGGCGAAAAAGAATGTAACCATTGAAACCGACCCGGGCACCATCTATATTCTGGGCAAGACAATCACGGAAACCGGCGATATCACCATGACAGCCGGAAAGGATAAGTATGAAGAGGGAACGGCTAACGGAAACTTCATCATTCGTGATGACGGCAAACTGATCTCCGGCGGAGGCATCAACTTGAACGGCCGGAACGGCGACATCCATATTACGGACGATATTCAGGCCCGGAAAGGCATTAATGCCACAATTAAAGAGAAGGGCAGCGTCATTTTTGACAGAGATGTAAATGTTACGAATGATCTGAGTATTTCCACAGACGAAGGCAACATCTCCATCGGGAAAGCCATCAACTCGACCGAGGGAACGGTATCGCTGCAGACCAAAAACGGCGATATCCTGGTAGGCCAGGACATTACCGCCGGGAAAGACGTTGCGATTTCCACTCAGGATGGCAATATCGTCGTAGGCGATACGAAATCGGGGAACGATGGCGATATCCTGTCCAAGAACGGAAATGTTTCCATCCGGACAGACAAAGGATCCGTCGGAATCGTGAAGACCGTAACGGCTGAAAAAGGCAGCATTGAAATTTCCTCCGGGGATGGGGATATCCTCATCGGCAACAATGGCCCGGATGTGAAGACGGTTTCGGCCTACAAGGATGTAAGCCTGCTGGCGGAAAAAGGCAAAATTACAGTTTCCGGCAAGACCTCCGCGGAGACGGGGGACGCTACCTTATTGGCCGGAAACGAGACCTATGTAGCGGGCGAAGCCGGTCAGAACATTATCATCGACCATTACGGCGAGGTGAAGGCCGGCAATGACGCTACCGTGATCGTGGTGAACGGCGACATCCACATGACGGATAAGATAACCGCGGGACACGACTTCAATTTTGAAACGCGGGAGCAAGGCGATATTCTGGTCGACAAAGATATCGCCGTTGTAAACGATATGTCCATGAAGACGGAAAACGGTAAAGTCGTCGTGGGTAAGGATGACGGCACCGGCAAGATTGTTGCCGGCGGTGATGTGCAGATTGAAACGAAGAATGGCGACGCCACCGTCAAGACATCCATCACCTCCACCGGCGGCAGCGTATCCATGGATCTGGACCACGGCAATATCAAGGTTGGCGAAGTGAAGACCGAAAACGCCATCCTGGCCAAGAACGATATCAACCTGAAGGTAGCGGACGGCACTATTACCGTGAACGGTACCACCAAGACCCAGGAAGGCAGTATCACGGTAGAAGCGCTGGATGACGCGACGAACGGCACAGCTGCCAAGAATATCGTGATCACCCATGACGGTAAGCTGGATTCGGGTCTCGACCTGACCCTGCATACCTCTAACGGCGGTATCAACGTAACGGATGATACCCTGGCCAAACAGAACCTGACCGTGACGGTAGATAATGTAGGCGATGTAAACTTTGAACGGAATGTGGACGTGACCGGCAACGTGGTTGCGAAGACAGGCACGGGTAATATTACCATAGGTAAAACGATCACCACAGGTCAGGATGTAACCATGACTGCGGGCACTGGCGACATTCTGGTAGGCGAAGACGTAACCGCAGGCGGGAAGGTGAAACTGGACGTAACGACGAGTGGTAACGTTATCGTCGGCGAAGCGGACGGAACCGGCAAGATTACCGCTGCCGGAGCTGTGGACATTGCAACGAAGAACGGCGGCACAACGGTGAAGACATCGATTACTTCTACCGGCGACAGCGTATCCGTAAAAGCAGAGCAAGGCAATATCTATGTTGGTGAAGTGGATACATCAAAGGCGATCCTGGCGAAGGAACGTAACGGATGGCGCCATCACTGTGAACGGTACGACCAAGACCCAAAATGGCGATATTACTGTAGAAGCGCTGGATAAGGAAAAGAAAGGCACAGGGAACATCGTAATCACCCAGAATGGTAAGCTGGATTCGGGGCGAGACCTGACCCTGCATACATCGAACGGAAGTATTGACGTAACGGGCAATACCCTGGCCAAAGAGGATCTGACCGTAACAATCGAAAATGTTGGTAATGTAACCTTTGAGCGGAATGTGGATGTAACCGGCAACGTGGTTGCGAAGACGGGCACGGGTAATATTACCATAGGTAAAACGATCACCACAGGCAAGGATGTAAGCATGACTGTGGATACCGGCAATGTCAAGATAGGGGCCAATGTAAACGCAGGCCAAAATGCCAACATGCAGGTGGGAACGGGCCACATCGAAGTCGGCGAAGACGTAACCGCGGGCGGCAAGGTGAAGCTGGATGTAACGAAGTCCGGCAGCGTTACCATTGGCGAAACTGACGGTACCGGCAATATCCGGGCTGTCGGCGATGTTGTCATCAGCACAAAGAATGACGGTACACTGGAAAAGAATGGCACAACGGTGAAGACATCCATTACTTCTACCGGAGGCAGCGTGGACATCACTGCGCAGACCGGTAACATCAAGGTTGGCGAAGTTCCTACATCAAACGCAATTCTGGCGAAGGAGAATATCAACCTGAACGTAACGGATGGCGCCATCAGAACGTAACGGATGGCGCCATCACTGTGAACGGTACGACCAAGACCCAAAATGGCGATATTACTGTAGAAGCGCTGGATAAGGAAAAGAAAGGCACAGGAAGTATTGAGATCACCCATAACGGTATGCTGGATTCGGGCCGCGACCTGACATTGCATACATCGAACGGCAGTATTGACGTAACAGGCAATACCCTGGCTAAAGAGGATCTGACCGTAACAATCGAAAATGTTGGTAATGTAACCTTTGAGCGGAATGTGGACGTAACGGGTAACGTGACCGCAACGACCAATGACGGCAATATTACGATTGGGGAAGACATCACCGCAGGCCAGAATGTTAACATGACCGTAAAAGGTACGGGTAACATCCAGGTGGGAGTGGCCCTGACTGTGAACAGCGGCGATATTGCTGTAGATAAGACCGTGAAATCCCAGACCGGCGATGTGGACGTGACGGCAAACAATGGCAACATTAAGATTGGCGACAACAAAGACGCAGATACCATATCGGCATACAAGGATGTGAACCTGACATCCAAGAACGGTACGATTACCATCCTTGGCAAGACCGCAACGGAAACCGGCGATGTGAATGTAACAGTTGAGCACGCTGCATATAATACAGGCAACAAGAGCGTTGTATTTGATGCGAATGGCCAGATTGTGGCAGCCCAGGACGTGAAGATGTCTATAAAGAACGGCGATCTGGTTGTGACCGATGATGTCAAAGCGGGCCGTAACCTTAAAGTGGGAACTATCGGAGAGGGCAATATTTCGTTGGGCAACGATGTTAATGTGAACAACGAAATGACCATGACGACCCAGAAGGGTAACATTGAGGTAGGTAATGAAATCAAGGCCGGCACGGTTAACCTGACCACCGGTACGGGTTATATCGACGTAGGTAAGAATGTAACCGCAAGCAAAAACGTGAATATGCAGACTATCACTGAGGGCAACATTAAGATAGGAGCTGACGTAGAGGCTGGCGCCGATGTGAACATGACAGTGAAGAAAGGTGAAATCAATGTAGGAGCCAATGTAAAAGCTGCCAACGAAGTTAACATGACCATGGGTGAGGGCGACGTTACGGTAGGTTACAACGGCAAGGGAAGCGTACTTGCAACGAACGATGTGAACGTTACTGTTACGAAAGGCGACGTAAACGTTAAGAAATCCGTAGAATCCCAAGACGGCAATGTAAAAGACGGCAATGTAACGCTGAAGACCGGTGAAGGGAAAATCAACATTGATGACAGCATCAAAGCAGGCAAAAACGTGGATGCAACGGTTACCAAAGGCAATGTAACGGTAGGCGGTAACGTGAAGGCTGTCGAAGATGTTAAATTGGAAGTCGAAGACGGCAGCATCGACGTGAAGCAAAACATCGAAGCTGGCAAGAATGTGGATGCAACAGTAACTACTGGCAACATTACGGTAGGCGCCAATGTAGACGCTCGCAACGATGTAAATCTGAAGACTCTTGCTGAGGGCAACATTACCGTGGGCGCAAATGTAACTGCCGGTCATGATGTCAATATGGACATGAAGTCAGGTGAGGCTTCGGTAGGCGCCGATGTAACTGCAAGCAACGAAGTGAACATGACCGTTACGTCCGGTAAAGTTACGGTAGGCAGCAACGGAAGCGGCAGCGTAATTGCAAAGAATGATGTGAGCGTTGCGGTTACCAACGGTGCCGTAAACATTGAAAAATCCGTAGAATCTCAAAATGGAAACGTTACTGTGAAGATGGTCAGTGGCAATATCCATATCGGCAACGATCCGGAAGCAGAAGATACCGTAAAAGCTAAAGGGAATGTGACGATGGAGACGGAAAACGGCCAGATTACGATTGACGGTAAGACGTCTACCGTAGAAGGCGACATCAGGGTGAAAGCTGCTAATGCAACGTATGACCCGAACGGGGCGGAACAGAACATCGTCTTTGGTAACAACGGAAAACTGGAATCGGGCAATGACGCGTATCTGGTTGCCAAGAACGGCGATCTGGTGGTGACGAAAAACGTGACGGCAAAAGGCACGTTCCATGCGCAGACGGAAGGAAGGGGTAACATTACCCTTGGAGAATCCCTGACGGTGCAGAACAGCCTGTCCATGAAGACAGAAGAAGGCGATATTACGATAGGTCATACTGTAAAGACCGAGAAGGGCAGTATAGCGATGCAGACCGTTAAGGGCGACATTACTGTAGGCGAAGACGTAACTGCCGGCAAGGATGTAACCATGACCGTGGGCACGGGCAATGTGACGGTAGGCGAAAAAGACGGAACCGGCAAGGTGAAGGCTGCCGGCGACGTTACGATTGCCGTTGAGACGGGTAACGTAACGGTTAAGACTTCCATTACCTCTACGGAAGGAAGCGTGGCTGTAGGGGTTGCACAAGGCAAGATCAAGGTTGGCGAAGTGAAAACAGACAATGCTAATGCTATTCTGGCAAAGAATGATATCGACCTGTTTGTGGCGGACGGCGAAATCACCGTGAACGGCAAGACAGAGACCCTGGACGGAGATATTACTGTAGTAGCGTTGGAAAAGGACGGGAACGATGTAGCTGAACGGAATGTCATAATCACCCAGGACGGCAAGCTGGAATCGGGCCGCGACCTAAACATCCATACCTATAACGGCAGTATTGACGTAACAGGCAATACCCTGGCCAAACAGAACCTGACCGTGACGGTAGAAAATGAAGGCGATGTGAGCTTTGAGCAGGATGTTGACGTAACCGGTACTGTTACCGCGAAGACTGGTACGGGCGATATTACCATAGGCAAAAAGATTACCACAGGCAAGGATGTAAACATGACTGTAAACAGTGGCAATATCCTGATAGGTGAGACGGTTACCGCCGGCGGGAATATCAACATGACTGTGGACAAAGGATCTGCGGACACCGACTACGAAGGCATCATCCTGGTAGGCGAGGAGGTTACCGCCAAGGGCGACATTTCTGTGGCGATTAACAAGGGTCGTGTGCTGGTAGGCAAGAAGGTTGAATCGACGCAGGGCAGTGTAGATATCCTGTCGAAGAAAGGGTATATACTGATTGGCGACAACGGCAAGGACGTAAAGACGGTAGCGGCGTATAAGAATGTGAACCTGACGGCGGGAGACGGCGTCATTGAGATTTATGGCAAGACTTCCACGACAGTCGGTGATATTACCGTACATGCCGCCAACAAAGAATATGTGGCAGACGAGGACGGCCAGAACATCATCTTTGACCTGAACGGTAAGCTGGCTGCAGGTCAGGACGCGAGCCTGATTATGACCAACGGCGACCTGTTGATTACTGACCGTGTAACCGCAGGCCGGAACCTGACGGCGGAGACCCGGGGTACGGGCGACATTGCTATGGCCGACGACATCACTGTGAAAGAGACTGTGTTCATGAAGACGGAGAAGGGCAGCGTTGTCGTAGGTAAAGACATCTTTGCGAAGAATCTGGATATTCAGGTATCCAAAGAAGGAGATGTTTTCCTGAATCGGGATGTCAACGTTGTGGGCAATACGACCATTACGATCAATGGCTCGGGTTCAGTATTTGGACGTGACAGTAACATTGTTTCCGGCGGTACGACCCATGTGTCGCTGACCAATGGGGACCTCTTCCTGAACCTGGCGGAAGGAAAGGCCGTGGTGCTGCGGATGGAAAACAACACGGAAGCATCCCGTGTCAATACGGTATTGGCGGAAGCAAGCGGCGGCGCCGGTCTCGATGTGGAACTGACGGGTAACTACATCCAGATTGGTACGATACGCGCCAAGGGCGGCAACTCGGTACTGCAGCTGTCGGCGATGGGGGCAGGCAACCAGAAGCTGATCAGCGGTGATTTTACCGTTGAACACCTCAGCTCCGCGAACGGTACACATATGCCGTACCTCTGGGCCAACCGCGGAAATGTCCATGTAGACGAAGGAGACCTTTCCATAGACGATGTGTTTACAACGGACAAGATCCATCTTGAAAACGATCTGACGGATCTGGCCATCTACGGACGCATTCCGACCCGGGACGGGGAACAGCTGGTCTTCTGGAACAATCTGGGCAGGGCAAACAGCAAACAGCGGTCCTTCCAGCTTTATACGAATGGAAAAGTCAGGACACGGGGAGCCGTTTTGATTGATGCCGGCAGGCATTACGGCAAGCTGTACGGAGATAACCTCAGCGTAGTGGACATGATGCGGGAGCGGCTGACCAATGAACATGGACAGTACACCTTTGACCGTACATGGTTTACGAAGCCCGGCGAAGCCCTGCGTGAGAAGATGCTCTTTGGCATAGAATCCGTAGATGACGACATTCGGAAGCATAATGCATCCGCTGGTCAATTACTGTAACGTTAAGAAGTAACAACAGGTAGTAAAAAAAGAAGAAATGAACCGAATAACGCCCATACCCTGGAAACGGGGTATGGGCGTTTGCGTTTATCAAAGAGTAATTGAGCTTTTTCGTAGTAAAGCGCAGGTAAACATAAAGAAGACGCTCGTGTATACAATTGGCAGGTAATTGCCAAACGGGTTGTAATGTGTTACTATTAGCGTGTAGTATTATGTGTAAAATTATCAGGAGACATATCATGAAACCGATGCCTTCTGTTTCCAATAAGAATCGAATACTTTCCCTGTGGCTCTGTCTCACGTTGCTGCTGACCGTGCTGCTGCCTGTGTCTGCCTTTGCCACGGCGTCCGGGAGAAAGATCGTCCGGGTAGGCTGGTTCGAGTCTACGTTTAATATGACCGACCAGAACAGCAGACGGTCCGGCTATGCCTATGAGTATCAGCAGAAGATTGCTGCCTATACAGGGTGGGAGTACCAGTACGTGACCGCCAGCTGGCCCCAGCTGCTGGAGATGCTGAAACAGGGCGAGATCGACCTGTTAAGCGACGTTTCCTATAAGGAGGACCGGGCAGGATCCATACTGTATTCTTCCCTGCCCATGGGTGAGGAGGAGTATTATGCCTATGTGAATTCCCGCAACCACTCCATCAGCATGGATGACTATACATCCTTCAATGGGAAAAAGATCGGCGTGGATAAGGGAAGCGTGCAGGCGCAGAAATTTGCCGAGTGGGCAAAGCAATACGGCATCGAAGCGGAAATCGTGGAACTGACCAGCGTGCAGCGGGATACGGTGCAGAAGCTGATTTACGGTGAAATCGATGTTTATATTTCCGCAAGTATCGTGAAGGCCGATGAAAACGTCACATCCATCTGTAAAATCGGTTCTTCTCCCATTTATTTTGCCGTGAATCGAAACCGCCCCGATCTGAAAAAGGAACTGGATGCCGCCATGAACCGGATCCAGGATGTAAACCGGTACTATAACGAGTTGTTGTTTGAGAAGTATGTAAAACGGGGCCGTACCAGTTCTTTCCTGACCTTCGGGGAACGGAAATGGCTGCAGCGGAACGGAATGATCCGGGTGGGCTACCGGGCGGATTACAGTCCCTATTGCGTTGAGGACAAAGGGAAGAAGAAACTGACCGGCGCCTTACAGGAGTATCTGGACGCAGCAAGCGACAGCATAAAAAACGCGAAAGTCTATTTTGAGCCGGTGGCCTATCCTACCATTAACGATGCTCTTACCGCTTTGCGGAAAGAAGAAGTAGACTGTGTATTCCCGGTCAACATGACTGACTTTGAAGGAGAACGCATCAACGTAGTCCTGACGGATCCGCCTATGCATTCGGTCATGCTGGCAATCGTGCGGGAGGCCGACCAGAAGAAGTTTTCCCTGCGGGGCATTGTGAACGTGGCCGTAGCCAAAGGGAATCACTATCACGAAAACTTTCTGAAGGAACATTTCCCCAAATGGGGAAAAACATACTTTAATACTGCTGACGAGTGCCTGCAGGCGGTTGCCGAAGGCAGGGCAGACTGTTACCTGATCAGCATGTACCGGTTCAACCGGATTGCCGACCAGTGCGAGAAACTGAAGCTGACGTCCCAGTCTACCGGGGAAGAGATGAATCTGTCTTTTGCCCTGCGGCGGGACGAGCTCCAGCTTTATTCCATCCTGAACAAGACCGTGGGCCTGGTTTCTCCGGAAACTATCTATTCGGCTCTTGCAGCCTATTCCCACGAAGATAAAAAGGTTACCGTAGAGGACTTTGTCAAAGACAATCTGGCCACGGTCATTGCGATTATTTCTGTGGCCGGCGCTATCTTCCTTGCCCTGCTGCTGAACAATGCGAAGGCGGAGAAGAAAGCCATGGAGAGGCAACAGCTGATTTCCGTGGCGGAACGTGACGATCTGACCGGGCTGTACAGCAAAACCTTTTTCCACGAATATGTGAGCCGGCGCCTGCATCGTCATCCGGAGCAGAAAATGGATTTTGTGGCCCTGGATATTGAGCAGTTCCTTTCCGTCAATGAGCTGAACGGCCGCGAATTCGCAGACAACGTGCTGCGGACTCTGGGCGGGGAGATCCGCGAGGCTCTGGACGGAACCCGGGGAATCGCCTGCCGTGTCGAAGGGGACCGTTTTGAGCTTTTCTGCGAGCAGCGGAAAGACTATCAGGTTCTGCTGGACCGGTTCCAGAGTAAGATGAACGGGTTGTCCCAAAATGCCAATATCCGCCTGCGCATGGGCGTTATGCCCTGGCAGGAAGGAATGGGTACGGCCCTGGGCTTTAACCGGGCCTGGATGGCCTGCAACATGGTGCGGGGCACCAACCGGCACCTGATGGTATATAATGATGAAATGCGTGCCCGGGAAACTTATAACCAGCGCCTGCTGAACGATCTGCGTAAGGCCGTGGACCGTCGGGATTTCAAGGTATACTACCAGCCCAAATTCAATATCCAGTGTGACCCGCCCCGGCTGGACAGCGCGGAAGCGCTGGTACGGTGGAAGCACCCGGAACTGGGCCTGATTCCCCCCGGTGATTTTATTCCCTTGTTTGAACGGAACGGCCAGATTGAAATTATTGACAAGTATGTGTGGGCGGAAGCGGCCCGGCAGATTGCCGTCTGGAAAGAGAAATACGGGATTACCGTGCCGGTTTCCGTCAACCTGTCCCGGGTGGATATGTTCGACCCGAAACTGGAAGAGATCCTTGACGGACTGGTGAAGGATAACGGACTGAGCTGTCATTCCCTTAGACTGGAAGTGACGGAATCCGCGTATACGGAAAACACGGAAGAACTGCTGGCGGTAATGGCCCGTCTCCGCAACAAGGGCTATGAGATCGAAATGGACGACTTCGGCTCCGGCTATTCTTCCCTGGGCGCCCTGTCCTCCATGCCGGTGGACGTGTTAAAGATGGACCGCTCGTTTGTCATGAATATCGACAACGATGAAAAGGACCTGCGCCTGGTGGAACTGATCCTGGACATCGCCCGGAACCTTAAGATGCCGGTCATCGCGGAAGGGGTGGAAACGGAAAGCCAGATGACGCTGCTGAAAAACGCGGGCTGCGACTTTGTGCAGGGGTATTACTTCTCCCGTCCGCTGCCGCCGGAAGAGTTTGAAGTGTTCATTGTCCGGGATACGGGACGTAATGAAGAAAACCGGAAGCCGGTGCGTCCTATACCGGTAACACAGTAAAAATATAAAAGCAACATCGGAAACTGCAAAGCAAAACATAGTGAGCGTTTGCGTAATTTCATGAGATGAAATTCGCCGTAGTGGCGAGACTGTCTGAGGGGCGAAGTCCCGAGTTTCGAAGCCACAGGCGAATGAGTCCGTGAAATAGCAAACGCTCACGTTTTTGCGTGCTGTTTTCGATGCTGCTTTTATTTTACTCTGTTTTGTGCTTTCCGTTTCTTTCCGATTTTGACCTGGGTGTCTACGTTGTTCAGGCCGATGATCAGCTTGGGTCCTTCTTTTTCTTCCACTAACGCTGCCCTGGCGTTGATGAATACGGGCTTTCCGTCGACGATCAGACGGTATTGCATCACAAACAGACCGTTCTTCCGGATTTCCTTCAATATATTTTCTTTGGTAAAGAAATCCCGGTACATGGGCAGGTCGTCTGTATATACGAACTTTTCCCCTAACCTGCGGGCGGTTCCGAAGAAATCGTCGCCTTCTTTGGCCGGGCCAAGGGTATCATAATGCCGGGAACTGCTGTATTCCACATAATGATCTGTTTCGGGATCCACTGTATAGATGCTGAGGAAATCGCCCGCCAGAGCAGAAATACGGGAGTAGATGACCTGTTCCGCCTGCATTCGCTCCAGCGCTTCTTTCTGCCTCATCTGGGCGTCCACGTTGTTGACGCCGATGATGATATGGTTGTCGCCGGGGCCCATGCGCACAGCTTTCATGCTCACATAGGTGGGTTCCCCTTTGATCAGGAGGCGGTAGCTCAGGGTAAAGGCGCCCAGCTCGTCAATGGCCCGGACCACATTTTCCCTGGTAAAGGTGTTGATAAAATAGTCCCGGTCTTCTTTGTAAATATAATCCAGCGCATCCCGGCGGCTGGCGGCAAAGAAGTTTTCCCCCCGCCGTTCTTCATCCAGAAGATCCTCCCGGTGTTCGGAAGTGTATTCGGTAAATTGCTCCGTATCCAGGTCCACATAGTACAGATTGATATAGTCGGCGGAAAGAGCCTGGGCCACATGGGTGTAAGTGACGCCCAGGTCCGAGTTGTCCGTGATGCCCAGAATTACACTGACGCAGGCGCTGATCCCGGTGACAGGGTTCGTGGCAATGTGCCGGGCGAAGGAATAGGCGGTGAGATCTTTTGCGACTTCCTGATTAAAGAAAACGCGTTTTCCTTTTTCCCTGCACTGAAGCACCGCGTTCTTGTAGGGGGAGGTATCCGGCAGGGAAGCAAAAGGAACTTTGGCCCCCACCGGCGCGGATTTGTAATAGCGGTCGATGAAATCCCGGAAAGACCGGTTGCAACGGATAGCCCGGAAATACTCTCCGTCAAATTCAATAATGGCCATAGGCAATGTATCAAAATAGTGGCGAATGCCGTCACTGCTTGCTTCCCGGGCGATAACCGCCTGGTCGTACAGGTTGACCCTGCCAATGGTTGCATAATATTCATCTTCGTCCGGGTTTTCAAAGCCAATCTGGGTACCCTTCTCATAGCGTTCCAGGATTTCTTCCGCAGAAATGGGCCTGCAGTAATAGAACCCCTGCAGCTTGGTACAGCCCACTTCTTTCAAAAATTCAGCCTGCTCTTTGGTCTCCACTCCTTCGGTAATGGTATCGATGCCCAGGCCGATCGCCATTCGGATCAGTTCGGTGAGAATGATCTTGCTTGCGTCGCCTTTGTCGAAATTCTGCAGGAAACGCATATCCAGCTTGATCAGATCAAAACGAAGACTCTGTAACACGTCAAGAGAAGAGTATCCGCTGCCGAAATCGTCCATCCAGACCCTGAATCCCAGATCCCGGAAACGGGCGATCTGTTCTTTCATAAAATCAAAATTGGCGCCGATAATGCTTTCGGTGATCTCGATGGTAAGCTTTTCCCTGGGAATACCGGCTGCGTCTACTCGCTGCCGAATCTCTTCCACGATATCGCAGGAATCAAAATCCGCCCGGGACAGGTTCAGGGAATGAGGCACGAGATACAGGTTTGCCCGCTGCATGGTTTTCATCTTTTCCAGGACCTGGTCCAGCACATACAGATCCAGCCTGGTGATCAGCTTGGTACTTTCCAGAATGGGGATAAAATCTGCCGGAGAAAGGAGCCCTTTCACCGGATCGACCCAGCGGGCCAGGGCTTCTTCGTCGCAGACCCTGCCGTTGGCAGCCCGGATGATGGGCTGATAGTATACTTTAATCCATTTCTCCTTCAGGGCCCGGTCCAGGTTGCTGGTGATATACTGGCGGGTATTGGCCTGCTCCAGCATGGTTTTATCAAAGTAATAGTATCCGGAAGCGTACTGGTCCCGGTTCTGGTCGCAGGCATATTTTGCCCGGTCGCAGGCCGAAGACGGCTCCACCGGTTCCATCCGGTACAGGTAGATGCCTATCCGCACGGGCAGGCTGTTCCGGTTGTTCAGTTCCCCGCATTCGGCAATCAGCTTCTGTAACCGTTCTTCCAGATTTTCCTCGTCAGTGAAGGCGGCGAAATGATCCTGGGCAAAACGGCTGCACTGTTCGCTGCCAAAATAGCTTACCAGAATGTTAGCAAAACCGGTGAGGAGCTTATCCCCTTCGGTAAATCCGAACTGGTTGTTATAATACTTCATGCCGTTCAGGTTCAGGAACAGGAGAACAGGGTCTTTTCCCTGCTCCAGCAAGCGCAGCCTTGCGGCTCTTGCCAGTTCAAAGAAATAGCTCATGCTGGGCAGTCCCGTGAGACGGTCATACCGGTAAAGGGCAGAGGGATCGGAGAAGCTTTCCATGCTGTTTGCACGTATCCTGCCAGCCTGGTGCTTTTTCATGCAGTCGCCCCCTTTCTCCGGAAGACCCGGTTATGATTGAAATGTTTCATAAAATAATCCTTAACAATACTAAATACCGACAATTTTCTACTTTAATTATAGTAAATATACACGTTATTGTCAAACCGAGTCAGCGCTGTCGGGTTTTGCTATACTTTATAAATATAGCAACTGTCGCCAAGTACGGTTTCTGTTATAGCGGCCGACGACAGATGTATCTTGAAGTGATGCTGAAAACGTGATATAATAATATGAATTCTCAATAAAGATTACGGTTCGATAAATTCCGGAACATTGACGTAGTCAGTTACAAAAAGCGCCGGTCAGCGTGCAGACGAATGAATCAGTGTTTCCGTAAGTATCCCGGTAACGTATGGAGGAAAGCGATGGCCAGAAATCTGGAAGATTTCATTAAGAAAAATTATAAAAAGGCAATAGAGCGTCACGAAATCCAGGCGTACTTTCAGCCGGTCATCCGTACGTCTTCCCGTAAGCTGTGCAGCTTTGAGGCATTGGCCCGCTGGATCGACCCGGAGCTGGGCATGATTTATCCCGATGAATTTATCCCTGTACTGGAAAAGGAACGGGCGATCCACCGGCTGGACGCCGCGATCCTCCGGCAGGCCTGCGCGCGGATCCGGAGCTGCATCACAAAAGGCGAGACGCCCATTCCCATTTCGGTGAACCTGTCCCGGCTGGACTTTACCCTTTGCGACATCTTCGCCGTTGCGGACCAGGTCGTCAGCGATTACCAGATTCCCCATGATTTTATCTACTTTGAAATTACCGAGAGCGTCATGGCCGAAGAGCAGGAAATGCTGAAGGGCATTGTGGACCGGTTCCGTTCTGCCGGCTTTCAGATCTGGATGGACGATTTCGGCAGCGCCTATTCCTCCCTGAATGCCCTCAAGGAGTTTTCCTTTGACGAGATCAAACTGGACATGCGTTTCCTCCATCCCTTTAACCTCCGGGCGAAACGGATCGCCACCGCGGTGGTGGAGATGGCCAAGAGCATCGATATCCACACGCTGGTGGAAGGCGTGGAAACAGAGGAACAGTTCCGCTATCTCCGGAATGTGGGCTGCGAAAAAGTGCAGGGCTATTACTTCGGTAAACCTGCGCCCTATGAAGAAGCGCTGGCCCGGCTGCAGGAAAAGGGAATCCGGACGGAAGCGCCCCACGAACGGCGCTACTATGACGAGATCGGCCGAATCGATTTTCTCAGCGCGGTGCCCTTTATGACCCGGGAGGAACACGACGCGATTACCACCGCCAGACAGCTGAACAGTATCCCGCTGGCGCTGGTGGAATTTTCATCGGATTCCTTCAGCGTTCTGTTTCATAACAGCGCCTTTGAAGAGACGGCGTCCGGCACGGAAATGTTCTCCATCGCGTTAAGCCAGGATATGTTGTCCCAGCCCCAGCCTTATTACCTGTTGTCCGACAAGCTGATCAACCTGATCGATTCTGTCAAAACAGGTGGCGACGGAAGGATGCTGTTCACTTCCAACGAAGAATACTTTGAAGTGAAAGCACGCTGCATGGCAAAGTCCAGGGAAAAATACTGCGTGCTGATCCAGCTCACCAATCTTACCAGGGATACCCAGTCGGAGAACACCGCCTACCTGGACGAGTTCGTCCGCCGGATCAATGATATTTTCGACCGGATTACTCTCATGAATGTCCGGGACAACCTCATCCGGCCCCTGAATACCGCTGTACGGGATGATCTGCTTTCCGGCAGATACGGGATCCGGGAACGGGTGAGGGAGTACGCGGAAAAGTATATCTATCCCGATGACAGGGCGGAATTCCTTCGCCAGTTCAACCCGCAAACGGCTTTAGACCGTTTTGCCGTGAACGGATGCGTGAGTTTCTCGAAATTGTTACGGACCAGCGTGGGCCACGGGCAATATGCCTGGATGGAATATACGCTGCTCAAAATCGACCGGGACAACTATTTCCTGCTGATGCGGAACTTGCACGAAGGCGTGACCGGTTTCCTCAGAAAAAACAAGGTGAAAGTGGATGGGGACGGATATTTTACGCCTTCCCACCTTTGGAACAATCTGCTCCGGTCCAATCTGCTGCGTCTGTTCTGGAAAGACCGCGACCGCCGGTTTGTCGGGGCGAGCCAGGCCTTTCTGGATTACTACGGGTTTGCTTCCATTGAGGAGATCCTGGGCAAGAACGATGAGGAAGTAGGGTGGCATGTCCATCCGGAAGCTTATATGAACGACGAGTTTCAGGTCATCAACGAGGGCGAAACCATTCATTTCATGCCCGGCCTTTGCATGAACGAAGGGGAGAACAAGGAAATCCTGGCCAGTAAAACTCCGCTGTATGACGGTAACGGCAAGATTCAGGGTCTGCTTGGCTTTTTTATTGACAGGGAGCTGCTGACCGTCAATGACAGACGGGGCACGGAAATCCCCCGCCGGGACCTGCTTACGGGGCTGCTCAATACCCGCGGCCTGAGTGAGGAAGCGGTCGTGTTCCGTGATGAATATTTCATGCGGGGCGCAGATTTTGTCCGTGTGCATATTATGATCAACGACTTTAATGCCTACAATGAACAGTTTGGCTTCGATTTCGGGGACAAAATCCTGAACGCTCTCGGCAATGCGCTGAAAGATGGGTTTGGCCACACCTGCGCGGTGGGCCGCCACGCAGGGCTCGAGTTCGTGATACTGCATCAGGTCAAAAGCGAGAAAGAAGCACATGAGATTTGCGAAAAAGTTAAGGCAATCGGCGATTCGGTCCGTCAGGTGGACGGCGTACCGGTTACGCTGTATCTGTCTGTGGGTTGTGCGCTCTTTTCAGAAAGCCATAATCTGAAGGAACAGACTAAACGATGCGAACTGCGCCTCCATGCGGATCATGACCATACGGTTTCCGCGCAAAGCAGTCTGGCCCACGCTTCGGAGATCTTCCGCCTGTTTGACAGTCTGCCGTTTTCCTACTGCGTATACCATGTATCCCGTGACAGAATGGATGAGGCCGACGATGCCGTCATCTGTTATGTAAATCACAAATTTGAAGAAGTCGGCGGGGCGTCCTCAGGCGAAGTGTTTGGGGGCAGCGTACGGGAACTCTATCCCTATGTGGGGGAGGAGTGGTTTGCGAATGTAAAACGCGCTGCCTGGAACGATGAGAAGGCGGAGGGGATCCTTACCGGTGCGCCGGACGGAAAGCGGTACCGGTACACGGCCCGGCAGATCATCTGTCCCGGTTATGTGGCAGTAACGTATCAGGAAGAAAAATCATAATATTTATTTAACATTTATTATAATAAAATCAGCAGCAGAAAAGGCTGCGCAAAAACGTGAGCGTTTGCTATTTCATGGACTCATTCGCCTGTGGCTTCGAAACTCGGGCTTCGCCCTCAAACAGTCTCGCCACCGCGGCGAATTTCATCTCATGAAATTACGCAAACGCTCACTATGTTTTGCTGCAGCCTTTCCCGCTGCTGATTTGTATACAAAAATGAGTAATTATTGATAATAAGTTGCAAAAAGAAATATATTGTGATAAGATTACAATGGATAAAAGTACTTTTACAGATACGTGTTTATGAGTAGCTCACACCCTGCAACAGGTAACTGATTATGACGAATGTACCTCCCGTGGTAAGCAAAAAAAGCATACTGTCTTTCTGGCTCTGCCTCAGCCTGCTGCTGGCAGTTCTTGTTCCCGTGTCCGTTTTTGCGGCGGAACCGGGGAAAAAGACCGTGCGGGTGGGCTGGTACGAATCGCCCTTCAACATAACGGATGCCTATGGCGGACGGTCCGGTTATGCCTATGAATACCAGCAGAAGATCGCCGCCTATACGGGCTGGGAGTATGAATACGTTAAGACAAGCTGGCCGAAACTGCTGGAGATGCTGCAGCAGGGTGAAATCGACCTGCTCAGCGATGTATCCCATACGGAAGAACGGGCGAAGCACATGCTGTATTCTGCTCTGCCCATGGGGGAAGAAGAGTATTATATCTTTGTTTCCAACCACAACCGGTCTGTCAGTCTCGACAACTATGCTACCTTCGATGGAAAACGGGTCGGCGTGAACAAAAACAGCGTTCAGAAAGACCTGTATCTTGCATGGGCTGAAAAATACGGCATCAAAACAGAACTTGTAGAACTGACAGGAGGGGAAAGGGATTCCCTGCAAAAGCTGAGCCGCGGCAATATCGATTTGTATGTGGGTACGATTATCAAAAAAGGAAGCGACGCAGGCAGGGCCATACCGATTTGCAAGATAGGATCTACCCCGTTTTACTTCGCGGTGAACCAGAATCGTCCCGACTTGCTGAAGGAACTGGATGCCGCCATGAACCGGATCCAGGATGAAAACCGGTATTACAACCAGCAGATGTACAGCAAGTATTTTTACAACAGTGATTTCGGTGCGTACCTTACTCCGTCCGAAAACGACTGGCTTTCAAGTCATGGCAGGATCCGGGTAGGTTACCGGACCGGCTTTCTTCCCTATTGCGGAACGGATGCGGAAACGGGAAAACTGACGGGAGCCCTGCAGGATTATCTGGAAATTGCTTCCTCCAGAGTAAAAAACGCAAAACTGAGTTTCGAGCCGGTTCCGTTCGACGACGTAGACACAGCGTTAGATGCTTTAAGAAAGGGAGAGATCGACTGCGTATTTCCCGTAAGCTATACGGATTATGACGCGGAAAAAGCAGGGATTTTGGTGACGGACCCGCCCATGCATGCGGAAATGTTCGCGGTAATCCGGAAACGACATCGTAAGTATTCCCTTAAGGATATCGAAAGCGTCGCCCATGTAAAAGGGCATCACTATCATGAGAACTTCCTGAAAAAGCATTTCCCCAGATGGAAAGTTGTACCTGTAAATCACCCGGCAGTACGGTTCCAGGCGGTGAATTCCGGGGAAGCGGACTGTTTCCTGGTTACTTCCTACCGGCTTAACAGCCTGGCCGAAGATTTCAGCAGATACAAGCTGACTACCATTGCAACCGGGGTAGATATGACTCTGTCCTTTGCCCTGCAGCGGGATAACCATCAACTGTACTCCATACTGAACAAAGTCAGAAATCTTGTGCCGGACGCGTCTGTTTATTCGGCGCTGGCAGCTTATTCCCATGAGGAGAAAAAGGTCAGTTTTAAAGATTACGTGGGTGATAACCTGGCCGTTGTGATCGCATTCATCGCATCCTTTGCGGCGATACTCCTTGGTTTGTTGCTGTTTGGCACCAAAGAACAGAAAAAAGCATCCGAGAGACAGAAGCTCATTTCCGCGGCTGAGAATGATAAAGTGTCCGGCCTGTTCAACCGGGGCTTCTTCTATGAATATGCCAGACGGTTCCGGAAAGATTACCCCACCTGGAATATGGACGCCATTGTGTTGAATATTGAGCAGTTCCACATTGTGAATGAGCTGAACGGCCGGGCCTTTGGCAACAACGTGCTGCATTGCCTGGGTGAAACGATTCAGGGTTTCCTGAAAGAAAACGGGGGCATCGCCAGCCGGGTGGAAGCGGACCGGTTTGACATTTACTGCAGGCATCTGGAAGACTATCAGGCCCTGCTGGACCGGTTTCAGGAAAAAGTGAACGAAGTATCGAGTCATACCAGCATCCGTCTGCGTATGGGCGTTATGCCCTGGCAGGAGGGGCTGGAAGCGGGACAGGCCTTTGACCGGGCCTGGTCGGCCTGCAACATGGTGCGGGGCTGTAACAGGCACCTTATGGTATATAACGAAGAGATCCGCGCCCGGGAAACCTATAACCAGCGTCTGCTGAACGACCTGCGCCAGGCTGTGGAAAATCGGGAATTCAAAGTCTTTTACCAGCCTAAATACAACATCCAGTGCGATCCGCCCCGGCTGGCCAGCGCGGAGGCCCTGATCCGCTGGCAGCACCCGGAGCTGGGACTGGTTCCGCCCTGCGATTTTATTCCCCTGTTTGAAGGGAACGGGCAGATCAGCGTGGTGGATAAATATGTATGGGAAGAAGCGGCCCGACAGATTGCAATCTGGAAGAAAAAATACGGGATCATCCTGCCGGTTTCCGTCAACCTGTCCCGTGTTGATGTGTTCGACCCCAATCTGGGTGAAATCTTTGAGGGCCTGATCCGGGATAACGGACTGACCTACGATGCACTGAAGCTGGAAGTGACGGAATCCGCATATACGGATAACGCGGAAGAACTGCTGAAGGTAATGGAACGGCTCCGGAGCAAAGGCTTTGAAATTGAAATGGATGACTTCGGTTCCGGCTATTCGTCCCTGAATATGCTGTCCTCCATGCCGGTGGATATTCTGAAGATGGACAGGGGATTCATCCTGAACATTGAGCATAATCCCCAGGACTTCCGCCTGGTGCAGCTGATTCTGGACATTGCCCGGAACCTGAAACTGACTGTTATCGCAGAAGGCGTGGAAACGGAAAACCAGATGCTTATGCTGAAGAACGCAGGCTGCGATGTGGTGCAGGGGTATTATTTCTCCCGCCCGGTGCCGCCGGAAGAATTTGAACGGTTTATTATCAGGGAACATGACGAAGAAGAGATTCAGGACGAAAGCCCTGGACAGATGCGGCCGGCGCCGCTGGTGAACTGAAGTCCGAAAAACAGAACAGGAAAAGATGAAGAGGGAAACCGTCAATGGGACGGTTTCCTGTTTTTTTGGAAACGTTAATGCCCCAAAGCCGGAAGTAGTAAAATGCTTGTGGAAAACTTCAGAAATTGAGAATAGTTACTGATAATATTCAATAAATTCAGAAATGATTTTATTCGATTAAAACGTTCTTTAAATTTAAAACCGCAATTTTATCCAGTAAAAATGCGGATTTTTTGATGTTTTTCAATTTTACAAAAAAGCGCTTGACTTTTTTATTAGTAATTATTATAATTAAAATATAAAAATTAAAAAAGACTATATGGCGATAATGCAGATCAAGTTACACCTCCTTCTCCTTCTCCTTCTTCTATTTGAGAAAAACCCGCATAGGCATTGTGCGGGTTTTTCCATGCGTGGAAAGAGACGGAGAGACTGGGACTGATCTGTTTCATGATACGAATTATTCCGGGAACGGAAGGGATCCTGCGGAATGATGTTTTTTCCAAAGCCGATTGGATTGCGTTTGGCATTATACAGTTACTAAAAAATAGATTGAAAACGGAGGATGAATGCGGTATAGTATCCATAGGATACATTGAGGGGGCCATTAATTATGAACGAGCTTCTGTCGCTGCTGAAAAATGCGGAGCAGCAGGACAGTATGAAAAAAGCGGAACGGTACGTTCTTGTGACCGTTCTGGTGATTCTGATCGGTCTGGTGGCGTTGATGATGTTCGATATCCGCCGCCTGCAGGGAACGGCCCGGGTGGTCAATTATGCCGGGATCATGCGGGGCGGAACCCAACGGTTTGTAAAGCTGGAGATGACCGGATTCACGAACCAGGTGCTGGAGGAACGGATCAACAAAATCGTGCTGGGGTTACGGGACGGCAGCAAAGAGCTGAACCTTATCCAGCTGGACGACGAAGAATACCAGAAACACCTTAACGACACGATTACCATCTGGAATGCCATCCGTGATAAAATTGCTGATTTCCGTATCGACCGCATGGATAACAGGGAAGAACTGCTCTTTTTAAGCGAAGACCATTTCGTGACGGCGGATAAGACCGTGTCGCTGGCGGAGGAGTATTCGCAACGGCTGGCCAGCCGCATTGAAAAACTGGAATACGGTATATACGCCTGTTTCATTGTCATCGCGATTATGTTTTTGCGGCAGCTGATGCATATTATCTACGTGATTGGAAGTCGTAAGGACTTTCGGGAATGGGATACTGTCTGTGGACTGTACAAGAGGGATTACTTTTTTGAACATGCGGACAATGTGCTGAAAGAAAAAGATAACAGTCCCTATACGGTGCTGTGTATCTATGTGGAGCACCTTAAGGTGATGAACGAGCGGTATGGTGTCCAGAAATGCAATACCATGCTGCAGGAACTGGTGGACCTGCTGCACAAGTATATTCCCGAGTGCATCGTGCACGGCCGTTTGGCAGAGGACACTTTTGCGTTTCTGATTAAAATGCAGCCGGACGACGGCTGGTTGAACCGGATGCAGGAGGGTATCGAGCAGGATTTCTGGTATCCGATCAGCGTAAAGTACGGCGTATATGACGAAATTGCCAGGGATCTTTCCATGTCCACCACCTGCGACCGGATCATGATGTCAGTGGAAAGCATCAAAAACCTGTACGGTTCCAACCTGGTGCATTATGATGAGACCGTGATAGAGCAGGCCCGCAAACAGCATTTTATTCTGGAGAACATGGAAGCGGCGCTGACCGGACATCAGTTTAAACCGTATTTCCAGCCTAAGCATTCGCTCCACACGGACCGGACGGGAGGCGCGGAGGTACTGGTGCGGTGGATCCATCCGCAGCAGGGCTTTATGAATCCGGGCGAGTTCATTCCGCTGTTTGAAGAAAACGGGTTTGTAGCCCGCATGGACTTTTACATTTGGGAGGAAGCCTGCAAAGCGTTGCGGAGCTGGAAAGACAAAGGCTGGCCGGTGGTTCCTCTTTCCGTGAACATGTCCCGGAAAGATTTTGATGTGCCGGACGTTGTGGCAAAGCTTGTGTCATTGGTGGATACGTACGGACTGGAACACGATCTGCTGCACATTGAGGTAACAGAGTCCACGATTTCCGGAGATCCCACCAGGCTGGCAAGTATCGTGCGGGAACTTCATGAAGCAGGCTTTGTGATAGAACTGGACGACTTTGGCAGCGGGTATTCCTCCATCGCGACGCTGAATGAACTGACGTTGGATGTGCTGAAATTGGATATGAGCCTGGTGCGTAAGGATGACCCGAAGGTTGAAAACAGCGCGCTGAAGTTTGCGGTGATGATGGGCAAGATGCTGAACCTGAAACTGGTGGCGGAAGGAGTGGAAACCGCGGAACAGGTAGAACGGCTGCGGGGTATGGGCTGTGACTACATTCAGGGCTTCTATTATTGCCGTCCGTTGCCGCAGGCGGATTTTGAAGCCTATCTGCAGAAGGAGTAAGAGTTACGGTAAAATCGCTGTGACACAGTTCATGACTGTGTAGCTAAACAAAAAACAACGGGGTTACAGACTAATAACAAATCGTCTGCAACCCCGCTTCTTTTTTTACAACGAAAGGGTCGTGTTAATATGATATGACGGACGTTTTAGAAATCAACTTCCGTATCGTAGTAGCAGCACTTCAGCAGCTTCACCATTTCTTCCTGGCTGGGCTGGCGCGGATTGGAACCGGTGCAGGCGTCCAGGATGGCGTCGGCGGCGATGCGTTCCACTCTTTCCAGGAACACTTCTTCCGGCACAAAGCCTTTGTCTTCCGGCAGGCCCTTCGATCCGTAGTGGTTGATGCTGTGGGGGATGTTCAGGTCGTCGTTCATCTTCCGCAGGTAGGCGATCAGCAGATCGACTTTTTCTTCGTCGCTCTTGCCGCCTAAATGCATGTAATCCGCAATGACGCCGTACCGTTTCAGGGCGGCAGGGTCTTTGGAGTTAAATTTGATTACTTTCGGCAGGTACATGGCGTTGGCCGCGCCGTGGATGATGTGGGCGCCGTAGTCCGCGAAGGCCGCGCCGGTCTTGTGGGCCATGGAGTGAACGATACCCAGCAGCGCGTTGGAGAAAGCCATGCCGGCCAGGCACTGGGCGTCGTGCATGATGTCCCGGGCTTCCATGTCGCCGTTGTAGGATTTTACCAGGTTCGCCTGGATCAGTTCGATGGCGTGGATGGCCAGCGCATCCGCATAGGCGCTGTGGGCCGTGGAAACGTAGGCTTCAATGGCGTGGGTCATGGCGTCCATACCGGTGTGGGCCGTCAGCTTCTGGGGCATGGTGTGAACCAGGTCCGGATCCACGATGGCGATGTCCGGCGTAATTTCAAAATCGGCGATGGGGTATTTGATGCCTTTCTGGTAATCGGTGATGATGGAGAACGCCGTAACTTCCGTGGCGGTGCCGCTGGTGGAAGAGATAGCGCAGAAGTGCGCTTTCGTGCGCAGTTTGGGCAGGCCGAACACCTTGCACATATCCGCAAAGGTGGTTTCCGGATATTCGTATTTGATCCACATGGCTTTGGCTGCGTCGATGGGGCTGCCGCCGCCCATGGCCACGATCCAGTCGGGCTGGAATTCCTGCATGACGGCCGCGCCGTTCATAACGGTTTCCACGGACGGATCGCTTTCAATCCCTTCGATTACTTTGGTTTCCATGCCGGCTTCCTTCAGATAAGCCAGCGCCCGGTCCAGAAAGCCGCCGCGTTTCATGCTGCCGCCGCCTACACAGACGATGGCCCGTTTGCCTTTCAGCGTTTTCAGTGTTTCCAGCGCGCCCTTCCCATGGTACAGGTCGCGGGGTAACGTAAATCTTGACATGATAAAGACCTCCTTTTTTAAAAAACACGTAATGGTTTTCAACATATATCAATTGATAATAAGTACTGATTATGTTGCATATTATATTATATATTAAAAACCCCGTTTTGAAAAGGCGCGACGTCCGGCAATACGGTAAACTTTATGTGAAAAACTGTAATCACAGGCTGCAACAGCCGGAGCTGCGGTAGTCCGTTTCGGTCAGACGCAGGCGCGAAGGAGGCCAAAGATAAACAGGCAAAAAAGAATGTGCGAAAAGAAAAATCTGTGATATAATAATGAAGCTAATTGATGACAACGCAGGAACCCGTTCAGGGTGGAGGTGTAACTTGAAACTGGATATCAGACGGAAAGTTTTGTTACTAGTGCTTTCCGGCAGTCTGCTGACCTTTTTGCTGATCAATGTTTTTCTGTATTTCGGCTTATACCGTATCAGGGAAACGGTGGAGACGAAAAATGAAGAGCTGGGGGAGGAGACGGCTGAATATACGGAACAGCTGGTAGAAGCACAGATAAAAAAACGCATGGGGGAAATTACCCGGCTTCGGGCGCAGTATGTGGATGGCGGGTTGACGGCGACCGCTGCAGACGTAAAATATATAGCGGATGTCATGAATGCCCTCCTGAAGGGCGACGTTCAATCCGCCGGCCATCCTGTTCCCAATGCCTTATATGCCGACGTTCCTGCCGGTCAGCCTTTTATTCATTACAGTCCGGATCTTGCCAGGCAGGGCGTTTCGCCGGCTTTACAGCGTGAGATCAGGCTGACTTCGGGCTTTATTGGTTCCCTGCTGGGAATGAGCGCTTGCAGTGACTTTTATCAGGCCGTGTATCTGGGGTCAAAAAGCGGATATACGATCATGGTGCAGCAGAGGGAAGAGAAGGAAACGCTCTCTGCGTTGTGTACGGAGCCGAACCGTCATACTTACGACCCCAGAAAACGGGACTGGTATAAACTGGGAAAAGACGCTTCCAAGCCTGTTTTTACGGATGCATATATTAACCCGGTGACAGGAGAACCCTGTGTTTCCTGTGTCGTTCCCTATTATGATACAGAGGGATTTGCCGGAGTAGCCGGTATTGACTGCAGTGTCCAGGATCTTTATGAAGAGATTATGAAGACTGCGATCAGCAGTACGGAGCGGTCTTTTGTACTGGGGAACAAAGGGGAAATTATTATTTCTTCCAAAGAGAAAGGGCTTCTGTCCGTTTCTCTTGATTCACAGGATCTGCGAAAATCGGCAGAGAGCAGTATCGCCCGTGAAGCCGCAAACATGGTGGCAGGGAAAACGGATATGAAGCCGGTTACGATTGACGGGAAAGAGTATTATCTGGCCTATGCACCCATCAAGTCATTGGGCTGGAGCTTTGGTACCCTGATTGCGAAAGATGAAACACTATCACCTGCCATGGAGGCGAAAAATGAAGTACGTGACTGGATGAGTGATTTCAGAAATACCGTGCACGGTCTGATAACCGGTTATGGGGCGATGCTGGCTGCCGCCATGGCGTTGCTGCTGGTCGGCTTAATCGGTTTCGGCACATGGTCGGCCAAACGGTTTGTAAAGCCGATTCTGGAACTGGAAGACGGGGTGAAACAGATTGCCCGGGGGAATCTGGATAAAAAGCTGTCCCTTGAGACCGGTGATGAGATAGAACACCTTGCGGACAGCGTGAACAACATGGCCGCGGAGTTAAAAACCTATATTGCGGATCTTTCCAAAGTCACAGCGGAAAACGAACGCATCGCCACCGAGCTGTCGGTGGCCCGGAATATCCAGGAGGGGATGCTGCCGAAGACCTTTCCCGCTTTTCCGGATATAAGGGAATTTGATATTTACGCCTCCATGCATGCGGCGAAAGAAGTAGGCGGCGACTTTTACGATTTCTACCTGGTGGATAAAGACCATCTGGCCGTGACCATTGGGGATGTGTCCGGCAAAGGGGTGCCCGCTGCGCTGTTCATGGTCGTCGCCAAGACCGTGCTGCAAAACAACATGCTTCTTTTGAAAAAAGCGGAGGCGCTGGGTGAAGTGATGGCCCGGGCCAACGACCGGCTCTGCCGGGATAACGAAGAAGATATGTTTGTCACCGTGTTCATGGGGCTGCTGAACATCAAAACCGGTGAGTTCTGCTATGTGAACGCAGGACATAACCGCCCGCTTTTGCGTTGCGGCGCAGACGGATTTGCCTGGCTGCCCAAGGCGGACACCTGCATGATAGGTATAATGGAAGGCCTGGAGTTCCCGGTCCGGAAGCTGAAGCTGAACTCGGGTGACTGCCTGTTCTTATATACCGACGGCGTGACGGAAGCCATGGATCCGGAGGGCAACCTGTTTTCAGAGGGAAAACTGAAAGACCTGCTGGGAACAGTTCCCAGGGAGATGGAGACAAAAGACATCCTGGTCCTGGTTTCCCAGGCGGTGAAAGCCCATGCGGGAGAAGCGGAACAGTCTGACGACGTGACCATGCTGGGACTTTTGTATAAGGGACAGGAAAAACAATGATTCCGGATGCAAGTGCTTGAAAAATATGTTATAATATTATAATAAGCTTTATAAAAAATGAGATATGTATGCAACACCCGGTCAGACCGGGCGACTAAAAAAGAGGGGATGATTTCAAATGGCATTGACGATTACTTCCGTTACGGAAGGAAATACTGTTACACTCACGATTGCCGGCAGGCTCAGCGCGCTGGAAACGGCTGAGTTTGATGCTGCGTTTACCGAAAAGACGCAGGGGATGAAACAGGCGTTGCTGGATTTTTCCAATGTGGAATACATTGCATCGGCAGGTTTGCGGTCCCTGTTTTCGGCCAATAAAAAGATGGCCCGGCAGGGTGGCGAAATGAAGCTGCTGTATCCCTCCGAGGAAGTGGCGGAGGTTTTGCAGGCTACCCGTTTTGACAACCTGATTAAAATCGTCTGGCGGGAACAGGAAGACAGTTTTTCCCGGTTGTATCCCCTCCGTCCCATCCAGCGTTGGATGGTGGACACCCATTTTATGAAAGCAAAGTCCACCATGATGAATACAGGCGCCCTGGTCCGGCTGGATCCGGCTGTTGATATGGAGAGACTGGCGGCAGCTTTAAATGATGTGCTTGCGTCATATGATATTTTCCGCTGCCGTCTGGTGATCCACCCGGAAACAGGGGATATCTGCCAGCGTTTTGACGGTGACATTACCAAGGTTGTTGTGGAGACACTCTCGGACGAAGCTTTTGAACAGCGAAAGCGGGAAATTAAGCTGCCCTATGACCTGATCGATCATCCGCTGTACCGGATCTACCTGATGGAAACTTCTACGGCCAAGTATTTTTATGCGGACTTTTACCATGCAATCATGGATGGCGCCGCCATTGCCATGCTTTTCCTGCGAGAGATAGATAAACGCTATGTTCGTTCCGAACGGGGCGGCAAAGCCGGGCGCCAGTCTGCCAGCTACGCCGGGTATATCCGGGAGGAAGCGGAAATACCCCAGGCGGAACTGCAGGCAGGACATGATTACTGGACCCGAATGCTGGCAGGTTTTGACGAGAGCCGGCATTTGCCTCCTGCGGATATAGACGGAGCCAGCGATACACCGGAACACGAAATAGAAGTCCCGTTTCCTGTGATTGAAAAGGACTTTTTTAAAGGCCGGGAGTTTACTGAGAATACATTTTTCATGGGGGCGTCACTGCTGGCCCTGGCCAAATCTGCGGGAAGCCGGGAAGCCATCATGGGCTGGGTTCACAACGGCCGGGTGACGTTGTCCGAAAAGCGCCTCATGGGCCTGATGCTGGACCAGTTCCCCATCCGCTGGGATTTTAACGAAGATATTACGGCAGCCGCCTTCCTGGGCGGGCTGGAAGCCAGGGTAAACGAAGGCATGCAATACCGCAAGAGCCTGGACATGGTTTACGGAAGTGGGCTGGAAGACGAGTGCGCCAGCTTTATCCTGCAAAAAGGCAATCTAGGGCGCCGGGGCACGATAAAACTGGGGGGCACGGAAGGATTGATCGAGGAAATGCCTGCCAATGAGATTTCGGCGGCGGAAAATACGCTGGACATTGAAGTAAACGCCCATGATGACAGTACATTCTCCCTGGTGTTGGATTATGACAACAATCGGTACAGCGCGGCAGCCATGCAGCGGTTTGCAACGATTATGAAAGAGATGGTCGTCGCCCTGCAGGACGGGGACTGTGTAGTAACGGAACTGCTGAAATAAGCAGGCTTTCCGGCATGGGTAACGATATAAGAAAGGGTTTATAACATATGGATAAGCAGGAATGGTGTACTACACACTTCGGCTCGGAGTTGCCGGATTGTTTGCCTCTTCCCGAGTTGCGGGAAAAAGAGGGCAGAACCTGGAACCGGTTTTCGCTTCCCTTGGCTACACGTCCAGAAGCGGCCGAACTGGCTGCAACGGTGTTATACCTGCTGGGCGTATACGGCGGACTGAACGAAGCCGGTCTTCTGGTGTGGAACGGAAACGGCTGTCAGCCGCTGCGGCAAGAATGGAAGCCGGATATGACGCCCGGCCAGCTGACGGAACTGGCAAAGAACCGGCTGCAGGAAGGAGGAGCCTTTTCCTGGGATGAAGGCGAAGCAGTCGAAGTCCTGGGAGTAGAAGCAGGACGGCGTGTGGCCGTTTCCCTGACCGGGGAGATTCCCCCGGCACAGTGTGAAGGGTTGGCGCTGGCGTTTTGCCTTGCACCCCGGGGGCTTGTCATTTCCTATGACAATTCGCTGTATACAGAGCCCTTTATCCGGGTGATGGCTCTTTCCTGGCGGGAAATCATCGTGAGTTTTTCCACCGCCGGAACACTGGCCGGCGTTTGCATTACGGCAGAAGAAACCAGGGGAGTTCTGGACCGTTTTAATGAGACGGTCCATGCCTATGATAAAACAGCTACCATCATTGAGCAGTTCTGTGCCAGAGCTGCGGAATATCCGGACAACATGGCGGTGACTTACGAAGAGAAGGCTTACACCTATGCCCGGGTGAAGGATCTGGCATTCCGGCTGGCGGGCTATGTGTCCCGGAATGGATTGTGCCGTGGGGATGTGGTGGCGATATTCATCCCCCGTTCCGAATATATGGTGATCGCGTCCCTGGGCGTCATGCGGGCGGGATGCGCCTATGAACCCCTGGACCCGAACTATCCGGATGAACGCCTGTCCTTTATGGTGAAAGACGCCGGGGCACGGCTTATTATTGTTGCGGATGAACTGTTGCCGCGGTTGCAGAATTTTACAGAATTTAACGGAACGGTCCTGCGGGTGTCGGAGATTTCCTCCCTGCCGCTGCCGGATGCTGCTGTGCTGGCAGAGATACAGGTGCCGCAGCCGGACGATCTGTTTATGCTGATCTATACCTCCGGTACTACCGGCGTGCCCAAAGGGGTTCGCCTGTTACAGAAGAATCTCATGGCCTATGCAGCCTGGTACCGGCGTTTTTTTACGCCTACGGAGAAATATCGCGTAACCTGTTACAACAGCTATGGCTTTGACGGATCCCTGGCGGATATGTATCCGGCCCTTACGGTAGGCGCCGGCATCGTCGTCATTCCCGAAGAGAAAAAGCTGGACCTGCCGGCTCTGGCGGAAATTATAAATAAGCATCATGTTGTGGTGGCGGACCTGCCGGCCCAGGTAGGGCGCCAGTTTGCCCTGACCATGGACTGTCCGGAACTGAAATACATTGTAGTAGGCGGGGAAACGCTGGTACCCTTTAAGCCGGTGCATCCGTATATTGTGGCCAATGAATACGGACCCACGGAAGCTACGGTTTCCATTACCTGTTACAGTATGACGAAATACGAGCCGGATATTCCCATCGGCACGCCCATGGATAATACGGCTATTTATATGGTAGACAATTGCGGGCGGCGTGTGCCTCCCGGCGCCCTGGGAGAGCTTTGGGTAGCAGGGATCCAGGTGGCAGGCGGGTATCTGAACCGGCCGGAAAAGACAAAAGAAGCGTTTGTGCCCAATCCGTTTTCGCAGGAACGCGAATACGAAACGGCCTACCGCACAGGGGACATGGCCCGTTACCGTCTGGACGGGAACATTGAGTTTATCGGCCGACGGGACGGCCTGGTGAAAATTCGCGGGTTCCGGGTGGAGCTGGCGGAAGTGGAAGGGGTCGTACACGATTTCCCTGCCGTGAAAAATGCAGCGGTGGTGGCCTGCGATAATCCGGCAGGAGGGAAATTCATCGCGGCCTATGTAGTGGCGGATGAACCCATCGACCGGCAAGCCCTGGCGGCCTTTATCCGGGAACGGAAACCGCCCTACATGGTACCGGCGGCAATCGTACAGCTGGATGCCATTCCCCGGAACCAGAACGGCAAATTAGACCGGCGGGCTTTGCCCAAACCGGAAGTCTACGTGACCGAAACGCCGTATGTAGCGCCCCGTAACGAAACGGAAGCAGCACTGGCCAGAGGCTTTGCCGTGGCCTTAGGCATGGAAAAGGTCAGCGCGGAAGAAGACTTCTTTGCGGCCGGGGGCGACAGCCTCAGCGTGGTGCGGCTGTTAGCCGAATGCCGGAATCTGAAGCTGAACTTTAATCTGGTCTATGAAGGCAAGACGCCTATCGGTATTGCGAACCTGCTGGCACAGCGGGAAGCGCAGGAGCAGAACCGCGTGATCCACAGGGATACCCATTTCTTCGGCCCTCTGCAGGAGCTGCACTATGAGTGGGGTAACGATCTGGAAGAAGGCTACGGCCTGCACTGCGACGCCCATGTATATCTGGCGCCGGAAACGGATATGGAACGCCTGGCGCTTGCCATCGAAACGACGCTGCTGGCCCATCCCGCCGTGGATGCCCGGTTGACTGCCACTGCCGACGGAACCCTTCGCTGGCGGCCCGGCGACCTGCAAAATCTGAAACCGGTCGTCGAGACGATCACCCGGCAGGAATACGAAGAATTAAAACCGCACCTGCGTCAGTCCATGAACCGTCCCGAGACCCGCATGTTCGTCATGCGTCTCTTTGCCATTACCGAAGCGGACGGAACTGTGGCGAAAGAATTTTATTTTGATTTCCTCCATCCCATCATCGACGGCGACTCCATCAACATCTTCCTGGAAGACGTGGATGCCGCCTATGGGGGTGAGGAGCCGGCAACGGAAGAATACAGCATCTTTGATTATTATGACCGGATCGAGGATACCCTGGAAACGCCGGCGTACCAAAAGGAGCAGCAGTGGAATGCTGATTTTGTACGGTCCTTTACGGCACGGGCCGGAGAACTTACAGGGGATCTGGATCCCGGTGAGGAAAACGTCACAAAAGATTTGATGGTGCCGCTGCATGTGGATCTGGCAAAGGTGGATGCCTTTACCAGGGCCAACGGCGTTACGGACGGATCCATCCTGGCGGCCGCCTTCGGCCTTTTGCAGAGCCTGGCCAACGGGGAGCAGGCTTCCGCCGTACTGACCATATACAACGGCCGGGACGATATCCGCTATGAACGGACCATGGGTGCGATTTACCGGCATTACCCGCTCTGCACCCGCTGGCAGGCGGATATGACGGCGTCCCGGTTTGTGAAGGAGACCCAGGAGAATATTCTCCTTTGCCGCCGCCACGCGCTTTATGAAGGGGACTGTGTACCTCTTATCGCAGCGTTCTCGTATCAGGGCGAAGATATTGAAGACGAGTTTACCTTCTGCGGCGGCCCGTCCCGCTACGAAGAAATCGAAGATTATGAAGACGAGGTGTTTGATTTCTTCCTGCATCGCCGCAGCGATGATTTCTATGTGAACCTGACGTATAATACCTTAGCTTACAGCGAAGCGTTCACAGACCGGTTCCTGAAAAATTATGCGGCTGCGATACACGGTCTGGCAGCGGGCAAAACGATCGGAGAAATAGTAAAGGAGATTCTGCGTGGATAAAACAGTCGATTATGCGTATTTTACCCGTAAAATGTTTATACACTCGGTCCTGCCGGCTCCCCTGGCAGGTATCGGGCTGGCCCTGGCGGAGATCGGCGACACGATCCTGGTAGGCCATGCCATCGGCATGGACGGCCTGGCGGCCATCGGCTTCATTTCCCCCCTGTTCCTGCTGGCGGCCTTCCTTGTGTTCGGGCTTTCCATGGGCGGGGCCGTTGTGTACAGCAATCTGATGCATGAGGGAAAAAAGGAAGAGGCCCTGGGCATCTTCAATTTTTTCATGCGGATCAGCGCAGTCATCGGCTTCGGCATCCTGGCAGGAGGTGTTCTGTTTGAAAATGAGCTGCTGGCTTTTCTGGGCACCCATCCAGATGACGGCGCGGTGTACCAGATGGCGAAAAGCTATCTCTTTTATATCCTGCTGGGCATTCCGTTTGAGATTTTGATGGAAGTACTGACTGCCTACCTGCGCAATGACGGGGAGGATACCTTCTCCACGGTGGTCCAGACTGCCACCGGGGTAGGTAACCTGATCATCAGCGCCATCCTGCTGCTGTTCTTTAACTGGGGCATCGCCGGCTGCAGCTTCGGCTTCTTTATTTCCAACGCGGTGGCGGTGCTGGTCTCCGTGGGATTACTCGCGACGCGTTCCGAGGGCCAGCTGGCGCTGCAAAGACATGCCGCCTCTTTCAAGGAGGCGTTCAAAGGGCTGCGGCTCGGTTTCTCCACCTCCTCCGAATATATTTTTGACGCCATCTTTTCGCTGGTGGTGATCCGTCTGCTGTCGGATATGGCCGGTACGGACGGCGTGGCGGTGTTCAGTATCATTGAAAACCTTTCGGTGCTCTTTATCTTTTTATATGAATTCATCGGCAAGACTTCCCAGCCGTTTTTCTCCATGTTTTTTGCCGAATGCAATTTTAAGGAGCTCCACCGTTTTTTCCGGTACGCGCTGGGTTATGCGCTGGTTGTAGGCACCCTTTCCATGCTGCTGGTCATGGTCTGGCCCCAGATCCTTGACCTGCTCTTCGGTCTGGAGGACATAAAGGACGCAAATCAAGCCTATTATGCGGCCCGGGTCTTCTGCGCGGGTTCCATCTTTATGGGCGTAGCCCTGGTGCTGCAGAATTACCTGCAATCGGAGGAGGACGAGAGATCGGCTTTTCTGGTGGTGTTCATGCGGCGTCTGGGCGCCAGCCTGCCGATTGCCCTTGTGCTGGCAGAGTATGGTTATTATGTGTTCTGGCTGGTGTATCCGCTGTCAGAGATCGTTACGCTGGTGGTGCTTTATTTCTACAAGCGCATACGGGGAGAACGGCATGTCATCGATCCTGCCCGGGTCTATAACGCATCCTTTTTGGGCCGGGTGCAGGATGTGGCCGAGCAGCTGGATGCGGTGGAACAGTTTGCCCTGTCCTGGGGAGCCGATGCCCACTGCTGTAACTCCCTGCGTCTCGCTATGGAGGAAATCTGCGGTGTGATGAACGAGCGGGCCGGCTCCCTGAAAGGCGACGAGCCGGTATTGGCCCAGCTTACCGTAATCGCACAGGAAGACGGAACCTTCAAGCTCCATCTCCGGGACAATGCCAGGGAACTGAATCCCTTCCAGCTTTCTGACAAGGCGCTGCAAGTCCTGCCGGAACAGACGGAAGACATAGACGAAAGGGCTCTGGTCCTGCATGCGGTGAAAACCCACGTCCGTCAGTATCTGTACCGCAACTACCACGGGTTCAACACTGTCACGCTGACCGTGTGAGGCGGCAGTTGCTGCGGCGAAGCATTGCGACAACAAAACAGGCCGGCAAAAGGCCGGCCTCATATAAAAGAGTTTACTTTAAATTTGATTATTATTTACAGGAGGAACAATAACCATGGAAAAAGAATTTTTACAGACAGAAACCGCAGGAGCCAACGGCTGGACGGTCTGGAGCGTGAACGGGCGTATCGATATGGTGACGGCGGAAAAAGCCTACGCCACGGGGGAAGACATCGTAAACCGCAACGAGAAGACGGTTCTGGACATGTCCGGCATGGACTACCTTTCCAGCGCCGGTCTCCGGGTACTGCTGCGCCTGAACAAGCTGGCAAAGAAAAGCGGGAAGGAGTTTACCCTGTGCGGGCCTTCCGGCATTGTGAAATCAGTACTGGAAGACAGCGGTATGGACGCTTTATTTACGATCTATGCTTCCCTGAATGAATTAGCCTGACGGAGGTGCTGTTCTATGGCAGACGCGAAGAACGGAAGCTGGAAACGGTTTGACGCCGAAATGAAATGGTACGAACGCATCCGGGACGAAGTTATGGCTGCGGCGGAAGAAGCCGGCGTATCCATGAGGCAGCAGCTGCGGCTGGAGCTTGGCTTTGAAGAAGTCCTGGTGAATATCATTTCCTATGCCTATGACGACCCGGGCTATGTCTGGTTGAAAACGTCGGAGGAGGGCGACTGTTTCCGAATTGAGTTTGCCGACCATGGCAAACCCTTTGACCCGCTGGAGAAGGATTGCCGTCCGCCGGACGATTTGCCTTTGGAAAAAAGGAAACCCGGGGGATATGGCATTTTCCTGGTAAAAAAGAACTTTAAATCCGTAGAATACAAATATGAAGAACTGTTCGGGCAGATGGCCAACCATTTGTCCCTGCTGCTGGATAAAGAATAAAAGAAATACGGTTCCGTGAGCCTTTGTTGCCATTACAATGACACGGGAACCGGCAATCCTGACAGGAGAGTTTCACCTTGAAGTTAGAAAAGCAAAACATGAGCCTGCGTCACAGGATATTCCTGCTGCTGCTGGCAGTGGGACTGGCGTCCTTTATTATTGCAGGCGCCGTGTCCCTGGCAGGCATGTATGCGATTCGCGAAAATATAGATAAAACCGGCGCTCTTCTGGCCGATAACACGGCTTCCTTTACGGAAAATTTTGCCGAAATGCAGGTTAAGAGACGGCTGTCCGCCGATGCGGCTGCCACGGCGAAGCTGATCCGGCATGAAATGAAGACAACAATGGACGACGCCCGCTATATTGCCGAGCTGATGAGCAAGATGCTGAAACATCCGGAGCTTTATCACCCGCGCCGCCTGCCGGATCCCCATACTGACGTAATCCCTTCCGGTAAGGCCTATGTTAATTTCAGCCGGGAACTGGTGCGGCAGTACGGGGCAGGGGCTTATGCGTCGGAAATCGCGCTGGTTTCCAATATCGCAGACGACCTGGAACTGATGCCGGAATGGTATACCGCTGCCTTTGCAGGCTCGGCTCACGGTTATCTCATCGCCATGGATGTGACGCCGGACAAGTCGGCCAAGCAGTTCAGCCCGGCGTTTCTGGAAAGCTATGACCCGCGGAAGATGGGTTGGTACAAGCTGGCGGCAGACGGTAATAAACCCGCTTTTACCGGTATCTATACCGATACCAACGGCGCCCGCTGTCTGACCTGTGTGGCTCCCTATTACGACGCCGCGGGTCTGGCGGGGGTAGCCGGGGTTGACTGTAACCCCGAAACCCTGTTCCGCCTGACAGACAATGCGGACACCGTGGACAAGCTCGATCAGGACCAGGACATCACAAAAGCGGAACAGTCCCGGTTTTTGCTGGACAATGCTACCGGCAGTGTTATTTTCTCAACCTTTACGGATGGCCCGCTGGCGGTTCCCCAAAGCGTCTCCGATCTGCGCCAGAGTCCGGAAAAAAGTATCGCCCGGGCTGCCTCCGCCATGGTGGCAGGGCAAAAGGATGTAATGCTGGTCACCGTAGGCGGCGAGGATTATTACCTGGCCTTTGCCCCCGTGGACAAGCCCGGCTGGAGCTATGGCATCCTGAATAACAAACGCGCGGTGGTGTATCCGGCCGCCTATGCCAGGGATAATGTTCTGTCCCAGATGGAAGGCTTTGCCGACATGCTGCACAGTTCCTTCCGCTCCAGTCTCCGTTGGGCGCTTCTGATCTTTTTGCTCATGCTTGTGCCCCTGTTCTTTGTCAGTTCTGAAGTGGCCAGACGTTTTGTGACCCCCATTCTGACCCTGGTCGATGGCGTGAAGCGGATTGCCCAGGGCAATCTGGATGAGAAGGTGGACGTCCGCCGGACGGATGAACTGGCATTACTGGCGGACAGCGTCAACGATATGGCCGGCGACCTGAAGAAACACATAGAGACCCTTTCCAAGGTTACCGCAGAAAAGGAACGGATCGCTACCGAGCTTTCCGTAGCTACGGATATCCAGGAAGGAATGCTGCCGCGTAATTTCGGGGAGATTGCCCAAAACAAAGGCTTTGACCTGTTTGCCACCATGGCTGCGGCGAAAGAGGTGGGCGGCGACTTTTACGATTTTTATATGCTGGACGACCGCCGGCTGGTCATCACCATTGCCGACGTATCCGGCAAAGGCGTTCCCGCCGCGCTCTTTATGGTCATTGCCAAGACCATCCTGAAGAATTCCGCGCTGTCTGCCGGGGAAGAGGAAACCTTTGCGGATGTGATCCGACGCGCCAATCAGCAGTTGTGCGAAAACAATGAAGAAATGCTGTTCGTAACGGTTTTCTTCGGCGTTCTGGATATCCGGACCGGCGACTTTACCTATGTGAACTGCGGCCACAACCCGCCGTTGCTGCGGCAGGGTACGGACGGGGCGTTTACCTACCTGCGCCCTGCGAAGAAGAACCTGATGATGGGCGTGGAAGAAGACCTCCGCTTTACCCAGGAAAGGCTGCAGATGTCTCCCGGTTCGCTGCTGTTCTGCTATACGGACGGCGTGACGGAAGCCATGAACGAAGCCGGTGAAGTGTATTCGGAAGGACAGTTGCAGGCGGACCTTACGTGCATACCTTCCGGAAACGGTGTGCCTGTGGCGGATGTGCTGGCCGCACTGCGCAAAGACATCACCGCCCATGCAGGGGGAGCCGAACAGTCTGACGATATCACCATGCTGGCCATCCGTTACACCGGATAAAACCCATAAGACGAAACCGCTGGATTAATTTCCGGCGGTTTTTTTATGTTGCGGGCCAGATGGCGCCGGAACCGGTTGACAGGGAGCGTCCTGCACGGCGGTCTCCGGTCGGTCCGCAGGCGACCCAAAAGCGGGAAGGGGCTGCTGGCTGGCCGCGCCTTTTACCAGGGCTTCCGCTTTCTGTTTCTGCTGTAAGTTACGGTTGCGGCGCGCCACGGGCATCGGCACGGTGTAGTTGATGTTCCGGTTCAGCAGCCGCGTAAGGGCCATGATCCGTTTTTCGTTGCCGCTTGCTTTGAGCAGCGCGTCTTCCGGATAGGGCGTGGTGATGATGACGGGAATCGACTTGGACAGGCAGGTGGTCACGATCTGGATGAAGGTCTGGTTGGTGTAATAGGTTTCCACTTCCGAACCCAGGTCGTCCAGCACCAGCAGGTCTTTGGCAAATATCTGGCAGAACAGGTTGCGCCGTCCTTCCAGTCCCAGGGTGCTCAGTTCCGTCATGATGTTGTTCATGCTGGTGAACATGCAGTCGTAGCCCCGGTCGGTGAGTTCATTGACGATGGCTGCGGCGGCATAGGTCTTGCCTGCGCCGGGACTGCCGAAAATGAACAGGCCGGTGCCGTCCTCCAGTAATTCCCCAAAGTGGTTCGCATACTCCCACATCACGTCGGTGGTAAGGGGACTCTGTCCGTTGTCGTGGGCAAAATCCCAGTGGCATAGATTTTCCTGCCCCAGAGCCCGGCGGCGCTTTTCGTATTTTATGATCTCCTCCACGGAGCGCTCTACTTCACAATAGTTCTGCATCATGCTGTCTCCTTTCTGAATCCGGGCAGCCCTACCAGACGGGCTGCTTTTAACTGGGCCGGGGTGGTGGGGATATACAGGTCACGGATCGCCTGTTCCTGTTCCTCCGGCGTAAAGCGTGTTTCTCCTTCCCCGGGCAGGTAGAAGGGAAGGCGTTCCCCGGGATGCCAGGCGCTGCCGTTGCTATTGTCGTATTTGCCTTCCCAGTATTTTCCGGCCAGCACGTTGGCAAAGTGCTCCGGTTCCAGCAGCCAGCCCAGGGAAACCGACCAAGTCTTGCCGAATTTTTTGCCTAACAGGAAAGCGTTGTCGGCAATGCCGGCAATGGTTTTACAGAGGGTGGCTTCCCCGTAGTGTTTCAGCAGGTAATGCAATTTGTCCCGCAGGTCGGGGAACAGTCCCTTGTATTTCGGCAGGGGAAGACGGTTCCATGTATCGATCACATTCCGGTCTACTTCCGGCAGTTCGTTCCGGGGAATAAACTGATCATACGGGCTTACCGGCTTATGAGCCTGTGAAGCATGTAAAGGATGGTAAGAATTTACATTCCTATCATACATAGCCGTGTTGTCACGACTGTCACGCTGGGTGTCACGCAGGTCGCGCATTGGCGTAACGGCAGTGGCCGTGCGGCTTTGCATGGTTGTGTCACGCCTGTCGCGCTGATTGTCACGCAGGTCATACATCGTGTCACACCTGTCACGCTGAGTGTCACGCTGGTCACGCCTGTCGCGTTTTGTGACAGTATTACCTGAACCTGACGCTTCTGCCTGTTTCAGCCGTGCCCGCCGGTTTGCCTGACGGATCCGCCACTGCTCCCGTTTTCTGGCCAGGGCTTCTTCGCTTACGGAAGAGCCGGACGCGTTGCCGTTTCTCGCTGCGCCTGCCGCTGCCTTTTTCTGTAAAACCGGTCTGTTACTTTCACATAATTCCTGATTCTCATTCCGGTTATGCTCATCCCCAAGGGCCTGTAAGCGAATCAGCCCGTCTTTTACGGTGAGACGGCGCAGTTTTGCAAATACGGAAACCGTTTTTTCCACAAGAGCTTCCGGGCAGCGCAAAAAGCCGGCCAGGGCTGCCATATCCATGGACAGGCCGGGCATCAGGCGCACACAGCCTTCCGGGTCTTCCCGGGCCAGTGTTTTCATGCAGTTCCAGGCGCCGAGGATAGACAGGCTCTCCTCTCCTCCCAACGCCAATACGGCGGTCATGGTTTTGTAATCCAGTGCAAGGTTTGTGTCTATCGAATTCATCGTGTCCTCCGTTTCATCGGCAGTACCCGGCGGCGTTAGGAAAACGCCGCTTGCACGCAATTATTCCGGGTAAGGTTGTCATCGCTGCCGGTGTGTTTTTAATCTGAATCCTTCAGCAGAATCTTCAGCTTGTTCAACGCGTTGTGTTTTACCATAATTACATAGCGGCTGGTGCAGTGCCACTGTCTCGCAATTTCGCTGCTGCTTTTATTCTCCGCGTAAATTGCCCGGAGCACTTCCTGTTCCTTCGGATTCAGCATTTTCAGGGCATTTTGTATCCTGCTGCTGCGTTCTGCGGAAAGGAGAAGCGTTTCCGGCGTTTCCCCGTCCTGCCATCCGGTCTGGAATGAATGGCCTTTATCTCCGTCATTGTCCTCCGAAACCTGGCTTGTATCAGGCACTTCATACCGCTGGCGCGTCTGTAGACGCCGCGCCTCGTCATACAGCCTGCAACGGATTACACGGCGTAACAGATACGGGATCTCCCTGTCCGGGGTATCGCCTTCATATCCCATCATGAATTCCAATGCGGCCAAGGATGCCATACTGCGGGTATCCTCTGCAGAAAACAGGCTGCGGAACATCCCGTTTCTGCTGAAACCCTCTACAATCGGCCTTATTTCCTCGCATAACTCGAGAACGGAACCGGTATCGCCCTGCCCGGCCTGCCTCATCTTTTCTTTCCAGGGAAAGACGTTTTCTTCCTTTTCGTTTTGGTTATCACTCACGTTGGTTACACTCCTCTCAGAAATTATACTTACAAATCTTAAAAAACAACAAAGCCATATTATCACCTTTTCTTTTTGAAGTCAAGCATTAATGCTGTATTAAACACTTTGAAACAAATGTAAAAATTGCATAATGATATACTTATAATTGAATAATTTGCACAATATTTTAGGCAGATGTTACAAACCGGTGCGTACAAATAGCACAAAATAGTCAGACCGGTTTCAAAAAAATGGTCCGAACGTTTTCTGTCATTGCTGTTTCGGTATCTGATACAATGATAAACCAGTATCAATGCAGATTTTGGCTTTTCATTCCTTCATTAATCTGAGAAATGCCATACTTTTGTCACACGATCAACGGAAGCAATCTGGCATTATGTGTTGACATACTGGCTGAATCTTTTATAATTATTCTTGTCGCCTGTAGCTAATACGTTGTGGCAGATGAAATTCCCATTTAAATAAATCTTAAAAAGGAGAGTAATCTCAACATGAAACATCATGGTATCATCAGTCAGTTCCCGGATATATTTATAAATGGCCGGGACGGTTTCGCAGTGAACCGATTTATTTTTGTCAAATTTAACAATAAGGAGATGAATAATTACCATGAAAATTGGTAATAAGATTAAGAGAGCAAGAAAGGCCAGGGGCCTGAATCAAACCCAGCTTGCAGGTAAACTGCACATTAGTCGCGGTACCATGTCGCGTATTGAAAACGATAAAACCACGGTTTCTGAAGATTTGCTGAACGATATGTATGTAGTATTATTTGGTGACCGCTCCGGACCGGCGTATCCGGAAGGCACAGAGAAATCGGATCTTACGCCGGGGCAGGGCGGGTTCGCGTACGCGGTTGCGGAGGCTGACTACCCCTGCTGTCACTGCCCTAACAACAGTACAGTGCCGGGATCAAATCCGGAGGAAAATCCCTGCAGGGTATGCAGGTATAACCGGCGGAAAGCGTATCGCTAACCGATTGTCACGGTAATTAAAATTGAATAGTAACGGGGATACAATCTGTCATGCAGGCGATCCGGAATCGTTCCGCTTTTGCGGAAGTTCCAGAAAAATGCCGCAAGGCGCACCGGCGCCGTCCTATCCTTTCGGGGAGGGGCGGCGCTTTTTTAATGCCTGTGTTTCTGAAAACCGCAGGCACACCGACAGGCTGTTGCGGTAATGGCAAAAGCCCCGGGATGAAAAAACGTAAAAATTTTACTTCCGATTTTGCGGCCTCAAACGATTATAAAAGTGTGAGTGGAATTCGGAACCCCAAACAGAAAAATGATTCAGTGATGCAAAGGAGAAAACACAAATGTCGGAATCAAAGGGAATCGTGATTGAAGAACAGGAACTGAGGGAGATGGCGCGTTCGGCCCGGGGCTGCATACAGCACATCTACCTGCACTGGTCCGGGGGCCATTACGGCGCCAACGAAGACGCCTACCACCTGTGTGTGGACCGGGATGGGCAGGTGTATGTGAACTGCAGGAAGCTGACTGAGGAAAAGGCCCACACCTGGCTGCGCAACAGCAATGCGGCTGCCATCAGCCTGCTGTGCGGTTACGGCGGTGATTGCTGGCCGCCGGGAAACGGAAACGTGCGTACTGTCCACGCTGTGTATGTGGGAGACGGCTGCGCGGATCCGGACGATGCCATCATCCGCTTTGGCAACGAACCGCCGACGGAGATTCAGATCGAAGTGATGGCAAAGCTGACCGCCATCCTCTGTGAGGAGCTGGGGCTGGTGCTGGACAAGGACACCGTGCAGACCCACTGCGAGATCGCCTTTAAGGATCACTACGGTCCCGGCAGCGGCGATCCGTACACCAAGTGGGATCTGTGGTTTCTGCCGGATTACATCCACGGCGGCGAATTAATTCCCGGCGGGGCGCTGCTCCGGGGAAAAGCGCTGTTCTATCTGCATGAAATGAGGCAGGAGCATAAAACGGCCTGAGGGTGATTTGACCTGCGGATCCCGGTTTTTCACCGGGAACCGCGTCAGATACAGCGGGCGCGCAAGGCGGCATGCGGCAGAATCGTAGGGCCTGCAGATGTAGGTTGGCTGAGCGGTAAGTCCCGCAGCGAATCATCGGAGAAAGGAGGTGAAATCCAATGGCAGCAGTAATGAACGTAACCAAACGTACCTTATCCATTTCCATCCTGCGCGGTCAGAACGCAGATGGCAATCCCGTAAGCAAAAGCTATGTCTATTCCAACGTGAAACCGGATGTGGAACCGGACAAACTGATGGTGGTAGGCAAGGCTCTGGGCGGTCTGTTCGATAATGAGATGACCGGACTGAACGTAGTGGAACGGGCGACTTTGTCCGAAGACTAAGGCGTCCCTCTGGTACCGCCTTCGCTTGCAACCCTAACGCTTCGGAGTCGCGTTGAAGGGCAACCCGCTTCCCACTTCCTCACTGCGTACGCTCAGCAAGCTTCGCGTTGCTCGGTGTCGTCAAACTGGGACCCTTCCGGGTTGCCCTGTCAACGCTCAACGAAAAATAGTATTCAAATCCTCGCGCCCTGCGGGGCACGGGTTGCAGCGCTCAGGTGGTATCATTCGGGACTAAACTAAAGAAAAAAGGAGGAAACCATAATGTCTTCTGATACAGATTTGCATTTAATCTTTAAGAACGCGGCGGGCAAAAAGGTGATTCTGAAAATCGAGAACCCTAAGGCCGGCGTAACGAAGGCGGAAATCGACGCCGCCATGCAGGCAGTGGTGGAAAACAATGTTTTCACTTCTACCGGCGGCGATCTGGTGGAAGCGGTAGAAGGTTACCTGCGTACCACCACTACGGACAAGATCTCCGCGTGATGAAACGGGGGCCGCGACATGGAGACAACGGAATTATTCAGCTTCATTAAAGACTTCGGTTTTCCCGTAGTGCTGAGCTGGTTTTTGCTGGTGCGCATGGAAAACAAGCTGGCCGGGCTGACCGAGGTGATCGGCGAGCTGAGCTGCAACATCGCCGCCATGCGCGGCGACGCGGCAAAGAAACAGGCGTAACGCCAACGTTGCGGGATAAACCCGCAAACGGGAATCTGCGCCGGGGCGAAAGGCTCCGGCGCATACAAATCATAAGCAGTCTGCCGGAAAGGGCAGGCGCAGGGAGGAACAAAAGGCAAATGAAACGGAACCAGATGATCAGACTGATGGAATACCCGCTGACCGATGCGGGCAATGCGGCGCGGTTGCATGAATTATTCGGCAAAAAATGGGTGTATATGCCCAAATTCAGGAAATGGATGCAGTGGGACGGCCATTGCCTGCAGACAGTGAAGGCAGAAACACTTTGCCTGGCGGCGGCGGAAGCCTTTGAGAATCTGGCTGCGGGCATTTGCCACCTGCCTGCCACTGCCGATCCGCAGGAACAGAAACAGCGGCTGGCCGCTTTGAACTGGCTGCTGCGGTCCCGGGTGCCATTCCACACAAGGTCGGCAGTAAAAGAACTGAAAAAACTGCATATGGAGGAGTGAAGCGAAACGCACGAAGGCGCGGCTTGTCAGAAATGGCAGGCCGCGTTTTTTTGTCTGCTTGTCTCCTGCGACGCCTGTACCTGAAAATGGTGCAGGTGTTTTTCTTTTCAAAAGTCCTTTTCCTGTACCTGCATTTCGTTTTACAAACTGGCTTCTTGAGCGGCTTCTTGATTTACAAGTGAGCAACAATCTACAAAACATTTACCTGCCGCTTGCTTTAAAAGTATAAATCATATATAATGTAAATACACAAAACGGTTTATCTATGGACACTGAAAAAGTGAAGAACACAAGGCGGGCGCCCCCGGGCGCCATTCAGGTAAGGCAAGGAGGAAAAATATCATGGCAGATACCGTAATGTTCACTCTCCGTATGAACAAAGAAACCAAAAAGAAATGCGAGAAGATCTACAGCGAGCTGGGCGTAAGCCTGTCCGCGGCCATCAACGTATTTCTGCACCAGTCCGTCTACGCCGGCGGATTCCCGTTCGATGTGCGGCTTGACGCATCCACGAGGGACAAAGTCACGGCAATGGCAGAGGAAAAGAAGACTGCGGAAGAAAAGTAGCAGGCAAAGAAACCGAAAACGTAAACACGAACCCGCGTGAAGCTAATGATAAAACGCAACAAACCATAGCGACATCGCCGGAAAGATAAACGAAAGAACACAATGGAGGAACGACGATGAATAAGATTTACAAAGTAATTTGGAGCAAGACGAGAAACTGTTACGTGGCGGTAGCCGAATTTGTAAAACGAAACGGCAAGGGCGGGTCCGTGCTGAACCGCAGGCACATAGCCGCTGCGCTGGCGGCGGTGGCGATCTGCGCTGCGCCGGCGGGTGTGCTGGCTAACAGCGGAGGACATTCTGAAGACGATGGCGATTACTATGGAGATGATCCTTATAATGTTGTCATCAATGAAACTGTAAACGGATATGTTTATGGGAGGTGCGCCCCCGGTCCTGATGGTGTCGTTTCCGGGGCAACGGTCACGGTTGAGGCAGGAGCCACGGTAAGTATTAACGTTTATGGCGGGTATGCCTTGAATAACCGTAACGCTGAAGACAACACTGTGTCCATCACTGGCGGCACAGTAAATGTTGCCGTGTACGGCGGGTGTTCTGAAAGCGGTTCTGCCAAAGGCAACACGGTGCGCATCACCGGCGGCACGGTAGAAGATGATGTGTACGGCGGGTATTCCATGGAAGGCGATGCCACAAACAATACGGTAATCCTGTCCAAAGAAAAAGAGGCCCCGGTTCTGGGAAGAATCCTGTATGGCGGATATAGCGGAAGTGGCGGCGACGTGTCCGACAACACCCTGCAGGTGGAGGCTGTCGGCCTGTCCGCGAAGCAGATTCGGAATTTTGAAAACTACAAATTTGTATTGCCGTTCGATATAAAAGCGAATGACACCATGCTTACGCTGACAAATCAGTTTTTAGACGTATCGATTGACGGAACCAAGGCAAGCGTCAGCATGGCCAGCGGTACGGTAGCGGACATCGGCCTGAATTTGGGCGAGAGCGTGACGCTGCTGGAAAAAACCAGCGGGGACGGCAAGTTTACGGTGGATAATACAAATTCGGTGGTATATGCGAAACCGTTGGACGATGTTACCGGAGGGTTACCGGTAGACGTCTACAGAGTGACTGCCCCCTCAGATAAACTGAACGTAACTTATACCGAACACTACCTCTACGGCGACGGCGGGACCAACACGCCCGGGCAGCGTGAAAAAGGCAATACGCTGACCATCAACAACGGCAAAGCTGACGTGGCCTTTGGCGGACGCGCAGCCACTGGCGCCGTGACGGAGAACAAAGTCATCATGACCGGCGGGGAAATTTTAAAGGAGAATCGCATTGACATAAAAAACGAATATGCAGGAAACATAAATGTGTCCGGCATGTTGTTCGGTGGTTTCGCGGATAACGGGGATGTGGAGAAGAATACCGTGGAGATTTCCGGCGGCACGGTGAACAGTTGGGTGATTGGCGGATTTTCCTGGGACGGCAAGGCTGAAAACAATACGGTAATCCTGTCCAAAGAAAAAGAAGCTCCGGTTCTGAATGGCACGCTGTTCGGAGGGTATGGTAACCGCACGATTTCCAACAACACCCTGCAGGTAGAGGCGGTGGGCCTGTCCGCCCCGGAAATCCGGAAATTTGATAATTACAGGTTTGTATTGCCGAAGGATATAAAGGCCGGCGACACCATGCTGACACTGAAAAGTCAGATAAATAATTTAGAAATTGACGCGGCTAAGGTCAGCGTTTCTTCCAATGTCGGAAAGACGGGCCTGAACCTGGACGAGAGTGTGACGCTGCTCCATAAGAAGGATGGCAGCGGCACGTTTAATGTGGAAAATCTGACCGGCGCAGTACAGACGTCCAAACTGGACGGCGAAGCGGGCGGTTTTGACGTGATGAAATATACGCTGGACAAACCTG